>CAMBQS010000206.1 GCA_945870015.1 Desulfocicer vacuolatum DSM 3385 | reverse complement strand
GTTGAGCCTTTTGAAATGGGGCGTATATGAAGGATAATATGAATCTGATTCCAACCGGACTGCTTCCCCAGGGTGTCCTTTCCCATAAAGCAGAAGCGGTTTTGTTTGATATCTATGGAACACTTTTTATCAGCGGATCGGGTGATATCAGTATTGCGGAAAAAAATTCCGTAAATGCCCTGAAGCTGAATCCATTATTTCAAAAATTTTCGATCAAAGAACCAATCGAGAAAGTATTAAAAACTTTTTTTTCAGAAATTGAAAAAGCCCATGCAGATCTTCGATCCAAGGGGGTCGATTTTCCGGAAATCCGTATTGAGGAAATATGGAAAACCGTACTTGGAAAAAACAATATGGAGACTGTCCTTGATTTTTCAGTTGAATATGAAATGTGTGTGAATCCGGTATCTCCCATGCCAAATGCAATAGAGACAATTGATTCCTGCCGTGATAGAAACATCTGGATGGGAATTATCTCCAATGCCCAATTTTACACACCCCATTTGTTCAATATGTTTTTTAACGCTGATCCGGCTTCACTTGGATTTGATTGGGATCTGATATTTATGTCCTATCAGTACGGGTATGCAAAACCATCCTCGTATCTGTTTCAACAGGCGGTTTTGAGGCTTGCTCAAAAAAATATTTCACCGGAATCCGTCATCTATGTAGGAAACGATATGTTGAATGATATTTATCCAGCGCAGAAAGTAGGTTTTCAGACAGCTCTTTTTGCAGGGGATAAGAGATCCCTTAGACTGAGAAATGATGATCCCAGATGTAAAAATCTGAAACCGGACCTTGTGATAACCGATATGATCCAGCTTCTGGATCATATCTGAAAGATACCCTGTCTGACAACAATTCCAGAATAATCACTATTTCCAGAGGTCGATATCGATCAGGCCAATTCTGGCTGCATACCGTACCAGCTCCATTGTTCCTTTGAGATTCAGCTTTTTCATAATATTTGCCCGATGATTTTCTACGGTTTTCGGACTGATGTACAGTTTGGAAGCTGTTTCTTTTGGTGAGGAGCCTTCTGCCAGCATTCGCATAACCTCCTGTTCCCTGGGTGTCAGCGAGCTGTAGTCATTACCGGGAATCCTGGTTTCACGAACCGGCAGATTCGTCAATCTTTCAATTATTTTATGAGAAAGCGAACTATCCATGAAAAACTCGCCCTTCGATACCTTTTCAAGCCCTTGCAACAGCATATCAGAGGCTGAATCTTTAGATACATAACCAGTCGCGCCGGCTTTGAATGCTTCCGCAATATAATCAACTTTTGAGTGCATGCTGACGATAATGATTTGAATATCCGGCAATGCTTTCCGGATATCATAAATAAGATGGATACCGCTGATATCCGGCAAAGAAACATCAATTAAAATCATATCCGGTTTTAATTTTTTGGCCATTTCCAGCCCATCCAGTCCGGTTCCGGCCTCTCCTGCAATCGCGAATCTTCTGTCTCGGTCCAGCATGGATTTTAAACCTTCACGAAACAGAGGATGATCATCCACAATTAAAATACTTTTTTTCTGTTTCACCATCACCTCCTGCAGCCGGATCTCTATTTTGTCTGTTCAACTGTTTAGTATGCTATTCCATAAATGAAATCAATCCTCTTTGCCGCAATTCATCCAAGCAGGGGTGCTTAATTAATTCACTGTGTGTACCTCAACCTGATACTCAAAAACACTGAATAAAATCTCTTTTATCAGTTCAAAAGAAATTTCATCCAGAATCTGGCTCGGCCATCCTAAAGATTCCAGCATGCTGTTTACGGTTGGCAGGCTACATATATATGAAGATTTGACAACTGTAATCACATCTCTGACCAGATGAAAAACCTTATCCTGTCCCAGTCCCCGTGAATGCAACAGGGTTGACAACACTTGACATGTGTCGGATATGCTCTCAATTTCATAAAAAAAATATTCCGGTAATATACTTGCTTTTTGTGCGTTTTCCTTACATTTCACTTTTCCCAGCCCCCCGATCCATGTTAGAATACAAATCAATTTAGAAAATCACTTACCTCTGTGAACAGGGTTTATTTATTATCATGTGAAATTTGATTGTCCATAAGATGAAAGACTCATTTTTATGGGATAAAATCCCATTATCGGGAATTTTTCCCGATATCTTTGAAGCCAAAAATCCGGCCATGGGAATTTGAAGATAGTTTTTTCTTGACTTTCACGCACTTGGTAGTGTAAATCTATATTATAGATACAATATAGTGAGTCTTTCTGATCAATACCATTCCTCAAATTCGGTTTTTATAATTCGCAAAATAAACTGATATAAATTAAAAATCCGGCAGGTATTTTGATTCTGTTTTTTCCTGATATTTTTTTCACTGCAACTGAAAGAGATACATCCAGAATCAGATCGCTAATTTTCATGTTGAACATGTGAACACTCGCAATACAAAAGTCTAACAACAATTGAATATTTTACCAGGAATGAACCATGACAAGGAGGAAAGAATGAGCGATTTTTTAAAAAATTTAAGAAGCGGCCAGGAAAAACAACAGTCCCGGTATGGAAAAAAACCGTACCATGAAAACCGTCAATTCCCGGGAAATGAAAAAAGGTTAAATCCGGACCGGCGCACCGATAATCTTAATAAACAAGATCATAGGGGATTATTAACGGAAACACTGCATGAACTCACTCCGGCAATCAAGGAATACCTCCTCGAAGTGGTAGACAGTCAAAAAAGGCTTGTGGAGATTGAAGAGATAAAAGCCAAAGCAGAAGAAAAAAAATCAAAGATCCTAGAAGGTTTAATGGATTATCTGAAATCGGATGGCATAGAAACGTTGATGAATATCAAAGATGACAAAAGAAAAAAAAGAAAAGTAAAAAAACCGATGGATGCAAATCGGAAAAAAATATTACAAATTATCGACAAAATGAGATCCGATGGAGAGACTTTTGACAAGATTGCACTGTTCCTGGCAAAAGAAAACATGCAAACCTTTTCAAACCGTGGCCAATGGCATGCACAGACCGTCCACAGACTCTATCAGGATCATATTCTCCCCTGATGAAAATGTGTGTAAAGACTATTTCACGTTTTAACGGAGATGAAGCCTATTCTTCCTGCAACTCTTTGATCTCTTTATAATACTCAAGAACCTCAGGATTCAGTAAGGCGTCTTTATTCGTAACTGGTTTATTCTCAACAACTTTTTTAACAGCCAGTTCCACTTTTTTCATATTCAGTGTGTAAGGGATATCCGGTACGCATACTATTTTACCCGGCACATGGCGAGGGGAAGCATTTTTCCGTATTGTCTCCCGGATCTTGTTTTTGAGACTATCGCTGAGCTCCAAACCAGGCTGCAGCTTAACGAAAAGAACAATCCGGACATCATCTTTCCAACGCTGTCCGATCACGACGCTGTCTGCCACTTCGTCGACCAGTTCTATCTGACGGTATATCTCTGCGGTTCCTATCCTGACGCCTCCTGGATTCAGAGTTGCGTCCGATCTGCCGGATATGATCACACCGCCCCGGTCATTGACTTCAATGTAATCTCCATGACGCCAGATATCGGGATACACACTGAAATAAGCGGAATGGTATTTCTTCTGATCCGGATCATCCCAGAAATAAATAGGCATGGAGGGAAAAGGTGCAGAGCAAACCAGTTCACCCTGCTGGTTCGCAACCGGACGACCGTCTTCATCAAACGCCTGTACCTTCATGGCAAGGCCACGGCATTGCAGTTCACCGGCATATACCGGCCCCATTGGATTACCGAGTGCAAAACAGCCATTCAGATCTGTTCCACCGGATATGGAGGATAACTGGACATCTTTTTTGATATCCTCATAAACATACTTGAATCCCTCAATCGAAAGCGGTGATCCGGTTGACAGAATCGTTCGCAGTGAACTCAGATTATAACTCTTCATGGGTTGGGCACCGGTATTTTTTAATGCCCCCAGATATCCGGCACTGGTTCCGAAAACCGTTATTTTCTGGTCCTGTGCCATTCTCCATAATACTCCCGGATCCGGATGAAAGGGATTCCCGTCATAAAGCACCAATGTTGCGCCAACAGCCAGAGAAGTTGTCAGCCAGTTCCACATCATCCATCCGCATGTTGTGAAGTAGAATATCGTATCCTCGCGTTTCAGATCCGTATGGAGCATAAGCTCTTTCAGATGGTGAATCAGAATTCCACCGGCAGACTGCACCATGCATTTCGGTAATCCGGTGGTACCGGAGGAGTACATGATATACAATGGATGATCAAAGGGAAGTTGTTGAAAGTCAATCTCATGAGACGCTGTACCGATAAGGTTAAAATGAACTGCATTCGGTACCCCGCTGATATCCGGTTCCGGACGGATGAATGGAACCACAATCACTTTTTCAACACATGGCAACTGCTCAATAATCTTTGAAATGGAAGCCAGGGAATCGATTGGTTTGCCTTTGAAAAAATAACCATCCGCAGTAAAAAGTATTTTGGGACGGATCTGCCCGAAGCGATCCAGCACTCCTTTGATCCCGAAATCCGGTGAACAGGAAGACCATGTTGCCCCGATACTGGTTGCCGCCAGCATGGCAATCGTTGTTTCCGGACGGTTTGGCATGAAGCCGGCAATCCGGTCCCCGGCAGTCACCCCATATTCTTTGAGAGCCTGAGCAACGCGGGCAACCTCTGCATACAGTTCTGCATAGGTAATCCGGCCAGCCGCCTGACCTTCCGACTGAAAAATCAATGCAACCTGATCATCCCGATAACGCAATAAATTTTCCGCAAAGTTCAGCCGGGTCCCCTCAAACCATTTTGCCCCCGGCATTTTTTTCGGATTATCCAGCACATTGGAATATGGTTTGGAAACCAGAATATCGGAAAAATCCCAGAAGGTTTCCCAGAATTCAACGATATTATCCACAGACCAGTGGTACAGATCATTGTATTCTGAAAATGATTTCCCGTATTTTTTGTTTACGGTATTCATAAACCGGTACATATTGGTTTGCTGAATTCTGTCGTCTGTTGGTTTCCACAAGTATTCCGCCATAATATTACCTCTTCAATATCTGCCTTCTATTCCTGTCAACAATCATTTTCTATCGTGCCCGATCTTCCCCCAAAAAAAGATTTTAGGAGAATTCTGTTTGGTATCTTTCAAGATCAAACCAGCGCTGTATCATCCGAACGAGCGCTCAGTCAATGGACATTTTGTTATCATGTACTTCTTTTCGATGTCAAGATTTTTGTCATCTTTTTTCCTTGATGGCTGCACTCACTCTTCAACCCCACTGATCAAATATCCCATTGTTTTCAGATAACCGGAAATCTCTTGGATGTGATCCGTGCCTCTGGTTTCCAGCTCAAGATCGATACAGGCGCTTCCGAGTGGTATTCCCCTGATATTTCTTGTGTGATTCACCTGCAATACATTGGCTTTGGTTTTGGCCACATGAAAGAGCAGTTCGGCCAGGGAACCGGGGCGGTCATCCAGGCGTACCCAGAAACTCATGATGCGTCCCTGTTTCAGCAATCCTTTTGCCATGATTCTTCCCAACAACTGGCTATCCACATTTCCGCCGCTGACCAGCAACACCACTTTGCCTCCTTTGGGTGGAACAATAGCCCGGCTCATCAGTGCAGCAAGGCAAACTGCCCCGGCGCCTTCAGCCAGAATTTTTTTTCTCTCCAGCAGCAGCAACATGGCGGCTGCAATATACTCTTCATCCACCAGAACAATATCATCCACAAAACGATCGATGATACCATAGGTAACATCACCGGTCCGCCTGACGTTGATTCCGTCCGCAATGGAAGGCAGTGAATCCACCTGGATCGGCCCGCCATTGGTTCGTGCCTGTCTTGCCGATGGACAGGCTTCGGACTGGACACCGATGATTTTTGTTTCCGGCTTCAACATTTTAACAGCCGATGCAATGCCGGATATCAATCCGCCTCCACCCACCGGGACGACAATCAAATCCGGCTCGCGGATCTGTTTCATAATCTCAAGACCAATGGTTCCCTGGCCGGTGATCACCTCCATGTCGTCAAAAGGATGAATGAAAATCATCCCCTTTGAACCAGCGATCTCTTTTGCCTTTTCCAGGCTCTCTCCAATATTCTGACCATGAATAACAACATTCCCTCCATAGGACGCTGTTGCCTCCTGCTTGGCAATCGATACGGTTTCCGGCATGACAATCGTTGAAGGAATTTTTATATTCCCGGCGGCAAGAGCAACACCCTGGGCGTGGTTTCCCGCAGAAGCTGTAATCACTCCTTTAGACAAAGCCTTTTTCCCAAGTTTGTGAAGCTTATACGTCGCCCCCCGGATTTTAAATGATCCGGTTTTTTGCATATTTTCCAGCTTCAGATA
>CAMBQS010000205.1 GCA_945870015.1 Desulfocicer vacuolatum DSM 3385 | reverse complement strand
AAAACCGGCATCTGATATTCTTTTAATGAGGCTCTGTATTCTTTTATGGCATTCAAAGCTCTTTTTCCAACGGGTACGATCCTTTCCCTGGACCCTTTCCCAAGGACTCTAATCATTTGATTTTGGAAGTCAATGTCATCCATATTCATACCCTCTATTTCCGAAACCCGCATACCCGTTGAATAAAAGGTTTCAAACATGGCCAGATTACGCTTGTCAAACCAGGTGTCGGGTTTAATGGAATCCAGAAGATAAAAAAGATCATCAATACTTAAGAATCTGGGTATGGTTTTTTCAAGTTTTGGAAAGGGAATCATATCGGCAGGACTTACCGTCAGACGATTTGATTTCACAAGATAATTAAAAAAGGCTTTGAGAGAAGAGAGCTTTCTTGCAATGGTCCGCTTGGATTTTTTGTTTTTTACAAGGTAAGCAAGATAGGTTCGGATGGAATGTTTATCGATTGATGCCAATCGCTCCAGAAACACCTTTTCAGCATTGGTTTCTTCAGAAATATCAGCCCCCGCAGTAAATCCTATAAATTCTGAAATATCTATTCTGTATGCCCGGCAGGTATGAGGGGAATATCCTTTTTCCGCATGAAGCGTATCAATAAACTCATTAAGAACCATAAATCCATTAAGAGCCATTTTTAAGCCCGGCATATTCCATTACACGTTTCATATCTTCCCAGACCTGACGTTTGTAGTGAGGTTGCTCCAATAAAAGGGAAGGATGAAAGGTCGGCATGACCCTGATGCCTTCAAATTCGTGGAATTTTCCACGTAATTCTTCAAGGGAAAAATCTGGGCCTAACAAGATCCGGCTTGCTTCTGCACCAAGGGTGATGATCACTTTTGGCAAAATTTTTCTGATTTTCTCTTTTACAGCCCGTGGCACATCGCTGTTACAGATAAAGACAGTGTCGGCAGACAATCCCATGGCACCCATAATCCGGGATAATAATTGCCCTGTTTCCCCTTTGAAAAAGGTTGCCCGGCTGTCTATAATAAATATTGTGGCGTTTTCAGGCCCTTCAAAAAAAAAAGAGGCCTGACCTGAAAAATCTTTTCCCCAGCCCTGGAGGATGGTTTCAGATTCTTTAGAAATTTTGGGGAATGTAATTTGGGATTGTTTTCGGCGAGACAGATATTTAGATAAGGATTTTATAATCCGTAAAAAATCGGACCTGACCGAATCGGGCCCCATGGAAATAGGAGAACTCATGGCCGTATTATCGCATTTTATCAAGGATATGATCAATGAGAATATTTGCGACCTGTTCTTTTTTCATCAAGGGAATATCCGATGATGAGCCGTCCCTAAAAATCAGCTTGACCTTGTTTGTGTCGGCTTTAAAGCCTGAATCCTCTGCTCCAACTAAATTGGCGGCAATCATATCCAGATTTTTTTTCTTGATTTTCAAGGCTGCATTTTTTTCAAGATCTTCCGTCTCTGCGGCAAACCCCACAAGAAACTGTTTTTTGGTTTTCTTTTCCCCGATGAGCTTTAAAATATCCTGGGTTTCAACCATATCCAGGGTCAGTTCATTATGACCGTCTTTTTTCTTTATCTTGCTTGATTTTGGATCAATGGGCCTATAATCCGCCACAGCCGCCACCTTGATGATAATATCAGCCTCGCCCAGATGTAAAAGCATCTGGGCCGCCATTTCATCACAGCTTTCAATGGAAATCCGTGTCACACCAACAGGTGTTTCCAGATGGACCGGTCCTGACACAAGGGTAACATCAGCACCTCTTTTTTCTGCTGCCTTGGCAACCGCAAACCCCATCTTGCCGGATGAATGATTGCTGATAAACCGTACCGGATCAATGGCTTCAACCGTTGGCCCGGCGGAAATCAAAACCCTTTTTCCTTTCAGGTCTTTTCGAGTCAACATGGCTTCCATCCGGTCAAAAATAAACCAGGGTTCCGGCAGTCGCCCAGCACCCGTGGTCTTGCAGGCAAGAACACCGGAATCAGGATCAAGGATGTGCCAGCCGTCTTTTTCAAGGATATCCAGATTTCGCTGGACCCTGATATTCTGGTACATATCCGTATTCATGGACGGGCATACCATGACCGGGCAGGTGACCGCCAAAAGGGTTGTGGTCAGGGCATTGTCGGCGATCCCGGCTGCAAGCTTTGCAATGGTATTGGCCGTTGCCGGTGCAATAACGACGGCATCGGCCTTTTGGGCAAGGTCAATGTGTTTTACGGAAGTGTTGGTATCAAAATACAGGTCGGACAAAACCGGGTTTTCAGATAATACTTCAAAGGTGGTTATGCCAACAAATTTCTTTGCATTTTCCGTCATGATGACGGTTACATCGGCCCCGGCCTTTTTTAAAAGCCTTAAGAGTTCAACCGCCTTGTATGCAGCAATACCTCCGGTAATTCCAAGGAGAATATGTTTGTTTTCAAATATCATTATTGCCCCGATCTGATTCTCAAAAACCTGAGTTCAGATTGATTAATTACCCTTATTTTTCAGATGTTGTTATTTTTTTAGCGGCATTAAGCACATCCACCTGATCGTTAAATACCTTTAATTTTTTTTCGTACTCAGTGATCTTAGCATTCAATGCCTCAACTTTAAGTGAATATTCTTTTCGTTCTTTGTCTGTAGCCCCCTTCTTAGGTGCCTGTGCCTCAATTGCTGTCCGGTCTTTTTCAAGGCTATTATAAATTTGATTTAATTCAGCCTGAGAGGTCTTAAGCTCACCCATTTTTTGGTTAGAAGAGTTCTCCAAAAGTTGTTTTTCATCTTTCGCATTTGATAAAGCGGGATCTGTTTTATTTTCATTCTTTTCAGCAGAATCAACTTTTTTCACGGAATTTTCTGATTTAAATTTTTTGACTGCCCCCCTTTGGGATTCTGGAATTTTGGAGATATCATCAGTATAACATATTTTACCGCTTGGATCGGTATATTGATAATATTCACCATATCCAACTGTTGTGAATAACATACAAACGAACAGCATACAAAAAACCTTTAGAATAATTTTATTAAACATATTCATTCCGGTCCTCATTTTATTTTTCAAGGAGATATAAATCCGTGATCTCCTTTTTCTGGTTAACAAGATACCCAACCTCTTTACCCACTCCAAATCGAGAGATGGACAATATGTCCCCATTAGTTGAATAATAATGAACAGATGGTGCAAGATATTTTAAAAGATCATTAATAACCATGATATTTTTTCCTTGCTCATCTTTTCCAACACGGTTGATAAACCCGCCCCCGTGGAAAAGACTCTTTTTATTTTCAGTGGTTGGTGCCTCCCCTGATACAATATTGGGTACAGGTTTTATAGGGAGAATTTTAGCAGCATCACCCGCATTCACCATAGCCGCGCCAAAGACTGCCGTTAACGTAATAAGCGCTGCTATTTTCCAGACTTCATATTTTTTAAATATTTGAATCATGTATTTCTCCTTCTTTCTATCAACCTGATGGACATACGGTTTTGTTTTTTTCCATAAATATTTTTAAAATTTTCTCCAGTACAGCATCCCGGTTCCTTGTCCCCTCTCGCGAACCATAATGATATTTCCAGCAGCAGTACTGAAGTATTTGATCTCCTCATCACCCGGAATATCCAAAATAGCAGGTGGGTAAATTATAGTGCCGTACCCAATGCCGGTTACCGGAACTGTAATAAATTGTCCCAAATTATTAGGGTCAGGGATCGATATCATGTCAGCGTCATCGATCTTACCGTCTTGATTGACGTCCAGTTGGGTTGAGTTCAGCCTTCCACCGGTGCAGGCATCGAATTCCATGAGCCATGACTCGCCTCCGGCCGTACAAGGAGAATTTGACTGGGGTATTATTGAGGTCACAATCACCTTGCCTCCTCTAATCATCAGATCTTGCACAACTCGTTCTTTTGAATCAGGAAGATCAACATACCAGCCTGCATTTTTTATTGGATCCGGGTTCTGCCCTGAAGTCGCATCTGCAACCGTGTCCCATACCGGTGAGTTTTTAGAAAAAACCCTGAGCTCATTGGGACTGGCACCTGTTAAGCCTTCAAAAATAATGGTTTGCTCAAGCAGTGAAGCCGTATTGGGAAGATTGGATAATTTCTGTGCGTTGGCCCGCTGGAAAGAACCCAGATATTCATTATTATCAGCATCATCACCATAGTCCCAGATCCCGTAAATGGTCTGGGTTTTCGTATCGGAAAGATCAGTGGTCCCAAGGTATTTGCCTGTGCCGAAAACCACTATATATCCAGGTTTAGAACAATGAAGAATAATATCCGGTCTAGATGTAATGGGCTGATAATTGGGAATCGCGGCCCCATCCATGGCTCTGAATAAGGGTTGTGGATCATATGCCACAGACCAATTGGCAACTGTACTACTGGTAAGATCAAACTTCCACATATTCCCCTGTAAATCTCCGGCATACACATAGTCAACAATCGAATCCCCATTTACATCCACCGGAGCAGGTGTGGAGAGCCCGTTTGAAGGTTTAATCCCAGTATCAATTTTTTTTATAAGACTTCCGGTTAAAGCGTCAAGCACAAATAATACACTACTTTCATTCGGACTATTATACCCGTTACCAAAAATAACGACCCATTTTTTATTGCCAAGACCGTCAACTGCTTGAGACTTGACTATCCATGCCTTACTGAAACTATACCCCATATCAGCCGTATCCCCAGCCGGGGTAGCAAGATTCGGATATTCCCACTTGACCATGCCTGCAAGCGCGGCTTCTTTGAGTGCAACAGTAGCCTGAGTTGTTACAGAAGCCGGATCAGTCACATCAAGACAATAATAACCCTTCCCCCCTTTTCCAAGACCGCCCACCAGCAAATTGGTGGTTCCAATATCCTGTGCAACAGGGGTTAGATCAACAAAGAATTTATGGCTGTATGCCGGCGAAGTTAACTGCGGCAGATTAGCAAACACCAGATTTGGAACATAAGCAAAGAGTTCTGTGCCGTTTGCAGCATCAAAAGCATGGAGCATGCCGTCATTACCTCCTGCAAAAATCACAGCATTATAATAAAGCGGTGAGGAATGTACAATGTCTCCTAACAAGGTATCTCTTACAACGGCACCGTTTTCCTTAAGTTCTCTATCCCTGTAAATCCCACCGGCATGTTTTGCTTCTTTTGAATGGTCCCCTCTGATATAGTTCACCATATCTGCATCAAGAAGCACCTTTTGACCGGCAGTTAAATCGGTATAACGAAATGGCTTTCCTGTTGTTCCATTATAGGTTCCGATAACTCTTTTTGTATTCCAGTAAGTTGGGTCAGCAGTCAATTCTGCGTCCAAATTGGCACTGGCAGACCATTTTATAGGAACCTGGATCACAGCACCGGTTGTCTTATCCAAATTGTAAGCCAACACATCCCCTGTCCAGCCGTCTGTTGAGTAACGTGACTGATAAACGACTGATCCTGCATGGAGTTCGTCACCATTAATGGAAACCGACGACGCTGATCCGATACGGGAGAGTACATCATTGATGACCTCCTCAAATGCAGCAGCAAGAGCTGCAGGATTCTGGGCATTCAGATATTTCCCCCGTCCGTTTACGGCGGCATGCCACAAATCATCAATTCTTTCCGCATCAGAATTTATAGGGCTGGGCCAGGTAGGATATTTCCTTTTAGTAAGATCGATATTATAGAGGTCAAAATCGGCCGGATTCCTAGTAGGACTACCACTGACACCGAATGCAACCGTATAGGTTACCATGTGCTGCCAATTGGCATTGTCATAAGCATTTTGAGGAACATTATTTGCTACGGTTGTAGCAAGATCTCTTGCCCAGTAGTAATAGGCAACATCTGCCAATGTGTTTGAAGCACTATCTTCATAGGGTTTCCCCTTACCACTATCCACATTGCCCAGCCCGGGTGCAAGACCGTTATACGCCCCATCCGTAAACATAATGGCAAAATTCTGCTGGCATTCGCCTTTTGCTCCAAGATCTATTGGAGAAGTGCCATAGGACTTAGTTGCATCCTCCAATGCGGTTTCTGCAGGGCTGATTGTCTGTACAGTATCGAAATACTTGCCGATATTTTCCAAACCAAGCCTCAGAGGGGTCGCCCCTATGACATGCCCCCCCTGATGATAAGAAAATAAAAGATCCAGCAAGGTGCTTGTGCTATCCACACCTCCTACTTGAACAGGAAGCACAGGACTGAGAATTTGACCATTAATGCTTCTGAACCCTACCTTCACCCCTTGCAGCTTGGGGATTACGGTTGATATGCTGGCAACTGCAGTTGCCCGTCTTTTCCGGTAAAACGTATACCAGTTTGCAAAATTCTGAATCTCTTGTGCATAGGTTCGTGTGGACAATACGCTCGCCGGAGGAGTCGCAGTTTGAACCAATTCTCC
>CAMBQS010000204.1 GCA_945870015.1 Desulfocicer vacuolatum DSM 3385 | reverse complement strand
TTTTCACTCATCCATTCCGGCGCTGCACCAGCCACCGGGAGATCTGCGATGCTGTCTCCCAGACCTCCTTCTCGAACCATGGCTGCGGCTGCAACCAGTATCCGGCTGTTATCCACACAGGAACCCAATCCCAGAACCGGCGGCATGCCCACGGTTTCGCAGACTTCGCGTAGACCGGGACCTGCCAGAACAGCCGCTTCCGGGGTTGTCAGCCCAGCCTTGGCCAGCGCAATCTGGGAACATCCGGTCTGGAGGACAAGCACGTCGTTTTTGATCAGCTCCTTGACCAGTTCCACATGCGCCCAGTCCTGTTTGATCCTCGGGCTTGTGCATCCAACCACTCCGGCAACGCCCCGTATCCTGCCGTTGATGATATTGGCATTCAGCGGTGTGTAGCCGCCGCGGAATGTGCCGCCAAGCATATAGTTGATATACTCATGGGAGAAACCATGAACACCGGTATTGACAATCTTCGGAATCTCCACCGGGAAGGTCCTGTTTTTAAATCTTGTAATCGCCTTGATGATCAGTTCATCGGTTGTCGCCAGCGGATCATGTTCATTAAACTCAATATGGGTGGCTCCCTCGATATGGCACTGGCGATTGGTGGTATAAAATCCTGTTCCGTAACAGTCCGCCACCTTTACCAATCCCTGCTTGATGCATTGCACATCCACGACCATGGCATCCACTGCGCCGGTGATCAGAATCGCTTCGGTTGACATAAAGTTTCCGGCATGGGGAATACCGTGCCGGACCATCATTTCCGCTCCGGAACAGCACATGCCCACTAAATTGATGCCTTCGGCACCGGCATCTTTGGCCGCCTGGATCAGGATTGGAGAGTTGACCGAAACCACCATGGATTCAAACAGATTGGGTTCATGTCCGTGAATAATGATATTCACCTGGTTTTCCTTCAGAACCCCCATGTTGACTTCGACCGCAACCGGAGAGGGTGTGCCGAATAGAATATCGGAAAGTTCGGTTCCCACCATGGAACCTCCCCAGCCGTCAGCCAGGGCTGTCCGGCTGATCTGCTTGGTCAGATTTTCATACTGCTGGTCAACACCGATATGGGTGCGGTGCATGATTTCCATGATTTCACGCATGGCACCGCGGGGGACGATTCCCAGCTTGCGCCACGTTTCCAGCGTTTTTTCAGGCACTCTTTTGACAAAGGGAATTTCTCCTTCAAGCTGTGTATAGGTTTTTTCAAGCTCCTGATAAAGTTCCGTTGCGACCTCTTTCACACTCTTGCCTTCAACTTCAATGCCGATGGATTTTGCAACCGACTCCAGCTTGACGGTGTCCTTGATGGAATAATCCTTGATATTTCCATCAACAACCTCCTTAAAGAGATTCAGGATGGCCATACCGTGGTCCGTATGAGACGCCGTACCGCTGGCAACCATTCTCGCAAAATTTCGGGATTGGATCGTGTCGATATCCGCACCGCAGACGCCGACCTTTCCGTATGGGTCCTTTGCACTCAGCCGGCATGGCCCCATGGAACAATGCTTGCAGCAGGCTGAGTCTGCACCGATCGGGCATGGTTTCATGTTTGCCGCCCGGTCAAAGGCGGTTTCCACTCCGTCCCGTTTGGCTTTCTCAAGCATCTGGGCTGTGGCATCACATATGGTGACATCCTTGATAATGATGCCATCTGTTGTATCTTTGATCTTACTCATTTTTTCCTCCCTTCATGGAATGGATTATTATGATTTTCCGGCAGTATCATGGATTGACTATGCCACAATGTGGCATTATTATCAAGATAATTGCTTCATTTTTTTTGTCAAGACCGTTTTATTCATCCGAGAGTGTATCTGTTTTAAGGAGGCGAGCATGAAAAAGCAGCGATCAACCCCAAACCGTCTGGTTCATGAAAAAAGTCCATACCTTCTGCAGCATGCGGATAATCCGGTAGACTGGTATCCATGGGGAGAGGAAGCGTTTGAGGATGCCCGGAAACAGGATCGGCCGATCCTGGTTTCCATTGGCTATTCGACCTGTCACTGGTGTCATGTCATGGCGCATGAATCTTTTTCAGATCAAGGGGTTGCCGAAATCATGAATCAATATTTCACCTGTATTAAAATCGACCGGGAAGAAAGGCCGGATCTGGATAAGGTTTATATTACAGCGGTTTCCGCCATGACCGGATCAGCAGGATGGCCTTTGAACGTGTTTCTCACCCCGACGGATCTGAAACCGTTTTTTGGAGGCACCTATTTTCCCAGGCTACCGCGTCCCGGGATGATGGCATGGCCGGATCTGCTGGTTCAGATTGGAAAAGCCTGGAAAAACCCGGAGCAGCGGGCAAAAATAATCGGCTCGGCAGATACATTGACACGGATGTTGCGAAGCCATTTGTCTGAAAACCGCTCCACCGCATCACCGGAACAGAAGCTCGATTCATCCCTGATGGATGAAGCATTTCACGTTTTTCAAAAAAGTTATGATCCGGATCAGGGCGGATTTGGCCGTGCGCCCAAATTCCCTTCGCCGTCCATTTTGAATTTCATGCTGTTTTATGCGCATTGGAAAAAAGATCATGCTTCCGGCCAACATGCCGGAAATATGGTTTTCCACACACTCAAATCCATGGCAAGAGGGGGGATCTATGACCAACTGGGAGGCGGATTTCACCGGTATTCTGTCGATGCAGCCTGGCATGTGCCGCATTTTGAAAAAATGCTGTATGATAATGCCCAGTTGGCATCCACCTATCTTCTGGCTTATCAGATCAGCGGGGATCCATTCTATCTGGATGTTGCCGAGGATACCATCCAGTATGTTTTACGGGAGATGACCCATCCGGAAGGCGGATTTTTTTCCGCACAGGACGCGGACAGCCTTCCGGGAACCCAGACCGGTTCTTCATCGGAACATCAAAAGGAGGAGGGCGCTTTTTATGTTTGGGAATATGAGGAAATCCAAACCATCCTGAATCCGGAAGCGTTTCCCATTTTCCGTTACCTGTATGGTCTTGAACCCGGAGGGAATGTCGTATCCGATCCGTCCGGAGAGTTCAGAAATAAGAATATCCTGTATGCCCAACATACCATTGGGGAGGCAGCAACGCATTTTCACCAGTCTGAATCCGAAGTTGTCAGGATCCTTGCCGATGCAAAATCCGATCTGTTGAAACACCGGTCAGAACGACCCCATCCCCATCTGGATGATAAGATCATTGTATCCTGGAATGGTTTGATGATCTCTGCCCTGGCGAGGGCATATCAGGCAACCGGTAAAACGGTTTATCTGGATGCGGCCGGAAAAGCAGCGGAATTCATTCATACCCGGTTGTATGACGACCAGACAGGTCAACTGTACCGGATCTGGCGGCAGGGGGAGCGGAAAATTTACGGCATGGCCTCAGACTATTCTTTTTTAACTCAAGGTCTGATTGATCTGTATGAATCCGGCTTTGATTTCCGATGGTTGGAATGGGCGAAAAGTCTTGCCTCCGGGCTGATCGAACTCTTTTTGGATTCTCAGAAAGGGAACCTGTTCATGACCCGGGAGGATCATGATCAAAATCTGCTTCTGCGAATCAAGGAAGAGGGGGATAATGTTCTTCCGGCAGCCGGTTCCATTGCTTCTCTGTCTTTATGGAAGCTTTCCCTGTATACGGGAAACGATTATTTCCAGTCCAAGGCCCGGAAAATTATGATATCCGCCTTTTCCAACCCAAATCTGCATCCTGCTTCCGCACCGCAGATGCTGGTCACATTGGGAACCATTCTGACCCGACCGGTTCAGATTGCGATTGCAGGGGAAAAGACAGATCCGGATACCTGGGAGCTGCTGAAAGCGGTTTATGGTATTGCCCATCCCGGGAAAACGGTTTTCCTTGCCGATAAAGAACAAGGATGGCAAAAAATCTGTTCTTATGACTATTTAAAGGATGTCAGGCCACTGAACGGTAAACCAGCAGCATACGTATGTATCGACCATGCATGTCGGCAACCGGTAACCGATTCAAGGGAACTATCAGAAATTCTGATCCGGACAGAAATTGTGCCATAAAGTATTCCCCCCTTGAGGGGGGTAAGGGGGGGTGTAAATAATCGTTTTTTTTACAAATGCTTCTACATTAAACATCAAGACACCCCCCTGGCCCCCCTCGATGGGGGAATAAAAAAGGAATCATTTCCAAATTCAGTTACCCTGCCAATTTCCACATAACCACTTGAAAAAAACCGTCAGGTCTGGTTTGATCAGGAAAAAAAGGAGAGATACCATCAAAACAGCTACTCATTACACCGTCTTTCTGGTTATCGCGGTTCTTTTATCCGGTTGTGTGCACATCGATGTGGATACTGGTGCTCGCGGCGGGCCGAAAATGTTTCATCCTTCGGCAAACGAGCTGAAAGGTGTTCCGTCAGATGCCCTGCTTGTCGAGGCAGACCAGACAGTGAAGGATATGGTTTTTCGCACCAATCTCATCCGGGAGGTTGCCGAGCGATCCAGGCCTGCTGTCGTGAGTGTATATGCACAAACCAAGACACCGTATCGGATTCATCTTCTGCCGATTCCGTTTCTGGGCCCTGGATTGGGTGTTCAGTTGCCGGGGATCGGCCTAGGTTCCGGGTTTTTTATCCATTCCTCCGGGTATCTGTTGACCAACAACCATGTGATTGAACGGGCGGAAAAAGTAAAGGTGAAAACCCAGGATGATGTGGATCATGAGGTGATCATTGTGGCCCGCGATCCGGAATATGATATCGCCCTTTTAAAGGTTGTAGGGGAGGAGAAGAAATTTCCAGTGCTTCCCATGGGAAATTCAGATGAGGTGGATTCCGGCAATATGGTGATTGCCGTCGGCAATCCTCTTGGCCTGGGGCATACGGTCACTTCCGGTATCATCAGCCATACCGGACGGCATCTTTCCCGGATCACGGAAAAAGAGGGCCGGCAGATCAATTTCATTCAAACCGACGCAGCCATCAATCCAGGTTCCTCCGGCGGCCCGCTGATTACCCTGACCGGCGCCTGGGTTGGCATGAATACAGCCACGGCCGCTTCAGGAGAGGGAATCGGCTTTGCCGTACCCAGTTCTCAGGTACGCGAATTTCTGGATATGATCCGAAATGGAAGCTGGGAAACAAAATCAGAGGAAGATCGTTCCCGGACGGTGAAATAGTTCAGTGTAAATTTGCATACAATCATAGAAAATCCATCCTGTAATCTCATGATTGTATTTTCCCTATTCGATGCAGCAAATGGTTTTACCTTTCTCTTCCTTTTCTAACGATATCTACAATCTCTTTTGTTGTGATATTTACTTTTATAAAAGGCACATCTAAAGGAGAAGATGCGGCTTGATCAGGAATTAACGCAAAAGTTCGACCATCTTTTCTGCGAATTAATACCTTACCGGTACTTTCTGCCTGTTCAAGTACTGCGGCAAGCTTTTGTCTGGCTTCCGAATATGTATAGACTTGCATATTAAACCTCCAACGTTTCAATGTTGATGCTTTGGGCGGCCGACTTTAATTTTCCATCCAAAGTCAAAAGGGGGGACTTATACCGTTTAGCGCAGTCCAATAGGTATGCATCATAGGCATACATCTTTATTTCTTTTGACAGTCGCAATGCATTGGGGATGTCTATTTCGACATATCTGAGGGGGATGCTCTGAAATATATTCAGTCCCTTTCTGGCGTCATCAAGTGTTATCCGATCCTGCTTAAACATTGCCGAAAACGCATTGCCGATTTCCCAAGGTATGGAGCCAGGCCCTATCAGCGTATTCCCGGCGGTTATTGTGATGATTTTAGATCGTTCAGGTTCCCCAACGATTACCGCGATCAAAGCGCTTGTATCAATTACAATGTCCATATCGGGCTCCAAGATTTGAATTTTAGACAATTGTACAACAATTGTGGAATTTGTCAACAGATTGCGGATCTGGTTGCCTTCCGGGCCGGTCTGCTTCAGCAGCTTGTTTTCGCTGCTGTATTCAAACATGGTGATCAGGTTGTTTTTCGGATGGACCGGGTCCATGACCAGAGTTGTCTTGATCCTGGTATTCTTTGCTTAGAATGCTCTTTTTGATGTCAAAAACATCGCCTTAAGACCCAAAGCCGCCTGTTTTTTTACCCTAAACCTTTGTCAGATGGGCATTCAGCTTGGTCCGACAAGAAATCGGAGTATCTATAATGCATGAATCGGATAATGATTGTTGAGTTGCCTATTTCGCTTCGTCCAGCGCCTCCCGCACCTTGATTGCCAGATTCTGCTTTCCGAACGGTTTCTGAATAAACTGCACGCCTTCATCTAATACGCCATGGTGGGCGATCACATTCGCTGTATAGCCGGACATGAACAATCGCTTGAGGTTTGGATAAAGCGACAACAGGGTTCTGGCCAAATCCCGGCCGTTCATCTCG
>CAMBQS010000203.1 GCA_945870015.1 Desulfocicer vacuolatum DSM 3385 | reverse complement strand
AGTGAAAGCGGATCCTCCTCCAAGTTTGAAACCTTTTGGGCTTGGTAGTACAAAACTGGATGAAGTTATCAACTCCTTACAGTTGATTTTTGGTTTGCGTAACAGAATGGAGTAATGAAAGATGTCTTTTGAAAAACTAGGCCTCCGGGTCGAACTGCTAAAGGCTGTGGCGGATCAGGGGTACACAGAACCCACGCCCATTCAAACCCGGGCGATTCCGGTGATTCTGGAAGGGCATGATATTCTGGCCGGTGCTCAGACAGGAACCGGGAAGACTGCGGCGTTTGCCCTGCCCATCATTCAAATACTGAGTCAAGATCAACCTGTGAAAAAAAAGAAGCAGCCGCGTGCTCTGGTTCTGGTTCCCACACGCGAACTGGCGGCTCAGGTGGGGAAAGTCATACAGGATTTTGGTCGACGGGTTTCTCTGCGTTCAACGGTGATTTATGGCGGGTTGAATATCCATGCGCAGATTGCAAGGTTAAATCGGGGGGTGGATATTGTGGTGGCAACCCCAGGGCGGTTGCTGGATCACGTCGGTCGCAAAACCCTGGATATTTCCAGGGTGAAGATCCTGGTGCTGGACGAGGCGGATCGGATGCTGGACCTTGGATTTCTGGATGATATCCTTGCGGTTGCATCGTTCATGCCCCCGAAACACCAGACCCTGCTGTTTTCTGCAACCTATCCGGACAGCATCAAGCGTCTGGCCGACGAGCTGCTGAACAACCCCCGGCAGATTGAAACAGTACGTTTGAATCTGGTAGCAGATGGGGTGACCCAGGTGGTATATCGGGTGGAGAAGCTCCGCAAACGAGAGCTTCTCACGGCTTTGATCCGGAAGGAGAAGTGGCAGCAAGTGATCATATTTACGAGAACACGTTATGGCGCGGATAAGCTGACCGGACAGTTGCTCAAGGATGGTATCTCCGCTGCGGCGATCCACAGCAGTAAGAGCCAGTCTATCCGGAACAGGACACTCGAAGAATTCAAGCACAGGTCGGTTCGGGTTCTAGTGGCAACCGATGTGGCGGCACGGGGTCTGGACATTCACAGCCTTCCGCAGGTTGTGAATTACGATTTGCCGGAAATTCCTGAAAATTATGTGCATCGCATCGGCCGCACCGGCCGAGCCGGAGAAAAAGGGGTTGCTATTTCGCTGGTGTGCGATCAGGAGCAGTCGTTGCTAGTTGAAATTGAGCGGCTGCTGAATCAGAAAATTCCGGTCAAACGTCTGACCGGATTTCAGCCCAGACAGAATCATGATCCGGATATTATTGCCGCCAAGCGGGAGATCAGGGAAAAGGCCGCCAAAAAACAGAAAAAAGCCACGGGCTTGTCAACGATGCGTCCACGAAAGAAAAAAAAACCGTAGGGGTACCCCTTGTGGGTACCCGAATTACTTGTGGGCAACCACAAGGGATTGCCCCTACACCTTTTTTTTCTTTTTCCGTTTCGTCTTCTCCCACTCCTCCTGCGCCCGGATGAGATCCTCCGGGTTTGCTCCCTCGGGTGGGCGGTCAATGGTTCGGGTGTAATCCTTTTTGCTGATCATTATTTCTTCGATCTGTTTATTCAATAGCCCCTGAATGGTTTCAAGCTTCTCCTTCTCCTCACTGCTGCAAAAGGAGATGGCCACGCCTTTGTTGAATCCCCTTCCGGTTCTGCCGATCCGGTGAACATAGTTTTCAGGTTCATCCGGTATATCATAGTTGATCACATAATGAACATCCGGGATATCAATTCCCCTGGCGCTCACATCCGTGGCAATCAGGATCTGACTCTTCCCTTTTTTAAACTCTTCCATCACCTGGGTTCGCAGCGCCTGATCCTTTTCTCCGTGGATGGAGAAAGCAGGTATTCCCACCCGTTCCATGGCTTTGGCTACTCTTTCCGCCCGGACCCGGGTCCGGACAAAAACAATCATTCTGCTGTCCGGGTGTTCCTGAATAAACCGTTCCAGGAAAAACCGTTTGTCATCCATTTCAACAAACATCACAAAGTGGGTGACATTTTTGGAAACCGGGTCTTCCGGAGAGATTTGGATACGAATCGCCGTGCTTTTTACCTGGGAGTAAGCTAGTTTTTTGATCTCTTTGTTGATGGTGGCGGAGAAGAAAAGAGTCTGGTGTTTTTCCGGAAGCATTTTTTTGACAGACTGGATATCCTTGATAAATCCCTTATCCAGCATCCGGTCTGCCTCATCCAGCACAAGGGTGTGTATGCCCTTGATATTGATATATCCCTGGTGGATCAGGTCAAACATTCGCCCCGGGGTAGTGATCAGGATATCAATGCCATCCTGCAATTTTTTGATCTGGGCATCCTGCTCAACCCCGCCGTAAACCACATAGGTCTTTACCTTGGTATGACGGGAAAGCCGGATAAACACTTCATTGATCTGCATGGCCAGCTCCCTTGTAGGAACCATCACAAGGCATTTTATGCCTGACGTGCGTTTGCTGGTTTTAAAACTGTGAATCCTGTTGATCACCGGAATGGCGAATGCAAGGGTTTTCCCAGTACCGGTCTGTGCAATGGCCAGCACATCTTCACCTTTCAGTATGGACGGGATGGATTTAAATTGAATATCCGTTGGTTTCTTAAACCCCAGTCCGGCAAGATTTTTTTTAATATCTTCCGAAATATAATATTGATCAAATTTCATGGCACCTCGATTGGGAATTTCAACTGCGGTTAAGCGGCATCTGCCGGTTTTTTTTCATAGGCCCATTCCCCCCATACCTGATTGATGATTCTGATAATCAACGGCTGGATGACCTCTTCGGCCATTTTTCCATACAGAAAATCCACATGTTTGGTGTCAGCGACGATAAAGTCGATCAACTGACTTTTTTCAGGAAGGATTTCCACTTTTTTCAGGTCATTGGCAGTTTCAATCCGGTATACGCGTTTGTAACGGTGGGGATAATGCCTGCTGTATTTTATGTTTTTCGGGGTTGAAACCGGGTCGGATGTGCTCCAGAAATGGAATACCGGAATATCTGCCGGGAAGGATTCCACATGCTTCGAATAGTTCAGCCTGGAGGCATCCATGCGCTTGAATCCTTCTCCGTTATAAATAGCCTTTAGAATCTGAAACCCCATGCCAAGGGGAACGGATTCCATGGCTCTGGCCAGATATTGCTGGGCAAAATCCTTGTCATCCTCATGGTTGGCCGGGTTGACCAGAAAGTTCAGGTCACCGAAATTGTGATTCAACAGGAAACGATTGATCTGTTTCAGGATGGGCGGCTGGGTGATGAGCCAGAACACTTCCTGAATCGGAACATACCGCAGCCGCAACATGCGCGCTATGTGATTGAGCCATAATCCTGAGGGAAACACCAGGTGGGAGTTTTTTTTGAAAAATTTGGGTGACCCAAGGGTGATAATCCCTTTTACCATGGATAGATTGGATTCTGCATCTTCTTCATTCGGAAGGATTTTATCCAGTTGCTTTTTTGCCGCTTCATCCAGGGACTTATTATCATGAAGGTTTTTTCGGAGGCTCCAGTTCAGTACCATATTTTCCGAAATGATTCCGCCCATGCTGTGCCCCATCAGGATAGATGGTTTGCCTTTGCTGCGTTTGTGGATGAATTTGACCACCGTGGGAAGGTCATGGTCAATGAGGGTGTCAATGGTGTAATATGGATCAAATTTTCCTTCATTGATGCCCACCCCCCGGGGATCGAACAGGTATGTCCAGTACCCCATATCTGCAAGGTCTTTGGCAATGGAATAGCGGTTGCTCAGATTATAACAGCGGCTGTTATTGGCAAAGCCCGGCACCAGAACAACCGACGGCCGGTTATCGGCAGTGGTAACCGATTCGATGCCTACCAGGCGTTGAAATCCGATCTCTTTTCCCTCATCCGTATAGTCACGGTAATAGACGATTTCATAGTCACCCCGGCCATTGGCTTCTTTTTCATCAATCTTGCTTTCAAAATAGGCAGGCGGCTGTTTTCCCTGAAGGGTCTCCCGCAGAATCATCCGGCGCGATGCCTCTGTCAGGACAGGTTCCAGGTACATCTCTTTGATCTTGAAATGGGTGAGGAGAAGATGGGTAAGCTCCTCTCTGTTCAGAATGATCACATTTTCAGATAGAACCAGGCGATGGCGAAGCAATTCTTCCAGCAGAATGTGTTTGATCATTTTCCGGGGAATCCGTTTATCGGTTGTCTTGATAAAGATATGATAAAGGGTCAGCGCCAGTTTTGCGGCCGCCCGGTTCTGAAGCTGATGATGGGTATCAAGCATCTTACTGGATACAGGCAGTCCCATGCTGAGCTGCCCTTTTTGCAGGTTGCTGTACATATTATAGCTGCTGTTCACAATCCGGGTGGGGATGTCGTTCAATATGCCCTGCGCTGCTTTTTGGGGCAGCGAACTTATTTTTTTCAGAAATTTTTTATTCTTCTTTTTCACTGTTAAGATGACCTTTTTTTATCCATAGAGCCAGTTTCATAAGTCTGTTGTTTTCATTCCAGCGAAAGTCGGACACGCAGTGAAGAGTAGCTCTATCCAGTATTTTTAGTTCTTTTCTAAACACCGGCTTTCACCGGTGTGACGCATTTTTATCGTTTTGAAATTAGCTCATCAATCCTCAAAAAACAGGCTGTCCATGGATACGGTCATGGGATCATTATCCATGAGCCTTTTTGCCAAAGCTTCTATTTTAGGCAACTCATAAGCAAAATAGTAGCGGCAGGTGAAGAGCTTTCCTTCTATGAACTGGGACTCTGCCCTGGATGTATTTTCCCGGCTGTTTTGCTGGATGGCAACGGCCTGCAGGAGCCATTGCCAGGAGATGGTGATGATGCCGAACATCTCTAAGTACAGGGCGGCATCGGCCAGGAAAATCTCCGCTCCTTTTTCCATGGCAAGGGCTGTCAGATGACCGGTCACCTGTTCAAGGGTTTTGAGTGCATTCTCTAAACAATCACACAGGGGCTGGAGAGCTGGAAAGAGAGCGGCTTGTTTGATCAGGTTCCGGATCTCTTCCAGATAGAGGAAAAAGGCTTTTCCGTTTTTCATGATGACTTTTCGCCCCAGAAGGTCCATGGCCTGGATGCCGGTGGTTCCCTCGTGGATCGGATGAATACGCATGTCCCGGAAATGCTGCTCCACCGGAAAATCCTCGCAATAACCGTATCCTCCAAAACACTGAATGGCCATACTTGTGGAAAGAATGCCCATTTCAGACGGAAATGTCTTGGCCACCGGGGTCAGCAGATCCAGGAGAAGATGATATCTTTCCTTGTCTTTCTCATCTGAAATTTTCTGCATGTCTTCATACCGGCTGCACTGAAGAAGAAGGGATATGGCCCCTTCGACAACAGACCTCTGGAACAGGAGCATGCGTTTGACATCCGGATGCTCTATAATGGGAATCTGCGGAGTCTGCGGGTCTTTGTTGTCAAGCTTTCTTCCCTGAAGCCGGTTTTGGGCATAGTCCAAGGCGGCATAGTAGGCGGCGGAGGCAATGGATGCAGCACCCAGTCCAACCCCGATCCTGGCTTCATTCATCATCTGGAACATGTAGGACAACCCTTTGTGGAGTTCTCCTACCAGGTAGGCATGGCAATCCTTTTTTTCTCCGAAACTGAGTTCCGTAATCGGAGCGCCCCGGTATCCCAGCTTATGGAATATCTGGGTAACCACCACATCATTGGGTTCCAGACTGCCATTGGCTTTGATCCTTCTTTTGGGAACCACAAACAGGGAAATCCCTTTGGAACCTTTTGGGGCGCCTTCAATTTTGGCCAGGACAAGATGAACCACATTTTCAGCGCCGCTGTGATCACCGGCTGAGATAAAAATCTTCTGTCCCTGGAGGAGGTAATGGCCGGCGTCTGTGGGAAAAGCGGTTGTGGTGATGTCAGCAAGGGAGCTGCCTGCATGGGGTTCGGTAAGGGCCATGGTTCCCTGCCACTTTCCGCTGATCATTTTTTCCGTAAAGGCGGTTTTTAAATCCTGGTTTCCGAAACTCAGGATCAGGTTCACCGAACCGGCGCTCAGCCCTGCATATATACTGCCGGAGTAATTGGAAGCGGAAAAAATCATGTTGCAGGCATTATAAACAATCATGGGAAGCTGGTCACCGCCGCCTTCATAGGGAAAGCTTGCGGAGATCCAACCGTTTTCCCCAAACTCCTTCAGGATGGTTCCTACCTTCGGATGAACCTTGACGGTTCCATCTTTCAGCTCAGGGGGGATTCGATCCATCTCTTCAAAAACAGGGTGGAGAAGTTTGGTGCCCAGCTTCAGGGCGGCATCCAGGATCAGATCACATGATTTCCGGTTGTGCTCATTGAAGTATGAGGCACGGGTTAACTCCTCAATCTCAAAAACATCATACAACAGGAATTTCAGATTTCGCATGCTGATAAATTTGTCCGCCATTTTTTCCTCCTAATTTTATTTGCAGAATCCTTT
>CAMBQS010000202.1 GCA_945870015.1 Desulfocicer vacuolatum DSM 3385 | reverse complement strand
GTATGAAAATATACCTTTTTTATTGACAAAGTTTATGATTGAATTTATATCTGACAACTTAGTTTTATGACTTTTATTCGGGAAAGACTGATGTTGATTTTTCTCTAAAAAATTTAGATAGTTAGTCGTTTGTGTTGCTTTGACGATCTTGAAAAAGAGGATAATGTTTTTTGGTGTCAAGGTTGATTAAATTCTTATTTAATGGAGGTTAGAAATGGCAAAGCATAAAACCCCTTTATTGGATCAGCTTGAAACAGGACCATGGCCGAGTTTTGTGTCCGATCTCAAGCAAGAGGCTGAAAAAAGGGCGAAAAACAAGAAGGGTCTGGAACTTCAGATTCCACAGGATGTTGTTGAAGATCTTCTGGGCGTTCTGGAGCTTTCATACAAGCATGGCAGAACACACTGGAAACACGGTGGGATTGTAGGTGTTTTTGGTTATGGCGGTGGTGTTATTGGAAGATACTGCGATCAACCGACGATGTTCCCGGGTGTTGCGCACTTTCACACCGTTCGCGTGGCCCAGCCGGCGGGTAAATTTTATTCTACCGAATACCTGAGACAGCTTTGTAATCTGTGGGATCTCCGAGGAAGTGGTATCACCAATATGCACGGTTCCACCGGTGATATTATTTTGATCGGTACAACAACCCCGCAGTTGGAAGAAATTTATTTTGAAATGAGTCATAATATGGATCAGGACCTTGGCGGTTCCGGATCCAATCTGCGTACCCCGGCTGACTGTATCGGTCAGGCCCGCTGTGAATACGCATGTTATGATACACAGGCGCTTTGCCATAATCTCACCCTGGAATATCAGGATGAACTTCATCGTCCGGCCTTCCCGTATAAATTCAAATTCAAATTTGACGGATGCCCCAACTGCTGCGTTGCATCTATTGCTCGTTCGGATATGTCTTTTATCGGAACATGGAAAGATGACATCCGGATTGATGCAGAAGCCGTAAAAGCTTATGTTGGTGGTGAGATCAAACCCAATGCCGGCGCCCATGCCGGTCGTGACTGGGGTAAATTTGACATTCAGAAAGAAGTGATCGGTCTCTGCCCCACAGGCTGTATGAAATATGAAGATAATAAGCTGACCATCGATAACAGGGAATGCACCCGCTGCATGCATTGTATCAATGTAATGCCTCGCGCACTGAGAATCGGTAAACAAACCGGATGTTCAATTCTGGTTGGTGCCAAAGCTCCGATCCTGGATGGCGCACAGATGGGTTCCCTGCTGGTTCCGTTTATCGAAGTAAACCCGGATAATGATTACGAGGCTATCAAGGGTGTTATTGAACCCCTGTGGGATTGGTGGATGGAAGAAGGTAAAAACCGTGAGCGTCTGGGTGAATTGATCAAACGTCAGGGTTTCCAGAAGCTGCTTGAAGCAACAGGAATCGACCCGGTACCGCAACATGTTAAGGAACCTCGCTCCAATCCGTACATCTTCTGGAAAGAGGAAGAGGTTGCAGGCGGATGGGAACGTGATATCGACGCATTCAGAAAAGATCATATGAGATAAGGGGGTAATAAAATGGCATTTGTATCTTCAGGTTATAATCCTGACAAACCGATGGAAAATAGAATATCGGATATCGGCCCCAGGAAATTTGATGAATTTTACCCCGAAGTTATCAAAAATAATAAGGGTAAATGGTTGTATCATGAGATTCTGGAACCGGGTATTCTGGTTCATGTTGCCGAATCCGGTGACAAAGTTTATACAATAAGGTGTGGTGGTGCTCGTCTGATGAGTACAAGCCTGATCGAAGAGATTTGTGATATTGCAGATAAGCATTGTGACGGTAAGTTGCGTTTCACCACCCGGAACAACATTGAGTTCATGGTGGACAGCGAAGATAAGATTGCTCCGCTGAAACAAGATCTCCAGAGCCGCAAGTTTGCCGGCGGCAGCTTCAAGTTCCCCATTGGCGGAACCGGTGCGGGAATTACCAATATCGTTCATACCCAGGGATGGATTCATTGCCACACACCGGCAACCGATGCATCCGGCCCGGTTAAGGCTACCATGGATGTTCTTTTTGAAGACTTTCAAAACATGCGCCTTCCGGCACATCTTCGTGTGTCTCTGGCTTGCTGTCTGAACATGTGTGGAGCCGTACATTGTTCTGATATCGCGATTCTTGGATATCACAGAAAACCGCCGTTGCTGGATCATGAGTACCTTGACAAGATGTGTGAAATTCCATTGGCGATTGCAGCTTGTCCGACAGCAGCCATCAAACCGGCTAAGGTTGATTTCAAGGGTACGGAAATAAAGAGTGTTGCGGTTAACAGCAGCAGGTGTATGTTCTGCGGTAACTGCTACACCATGTGTCCATCCATGCCGCTTGCAGACAAAGATGGTGATGGTATTGTTATCATGGCCGGTGGCAAGGTTTCCAACAGAATCAGCACCCCCAAGTTCTCCAAGGTTGTTGTTGCGTTTATTCCCAACGAGCCTCCGAGATGGCCGAAGACAACAGATGTAATCAAAAATATGGTTGAAGCCTATGCAAAGAACGCCAACAAGTATGAACGTCTTGGCGAATGGGCTGAAAGAATCGGATGGGAAAGATTTTTTGATATCTGTGAACTTGATTTCACCCATCATCTGATTGATGATTTCCGTGATCCAGCTTATTATACATGGCGTCAGACAACTCAATTCAAATTTTAATTTATTATATGCAGGGAGAGGGATAATCCCACTCCCTGCATAACCCTTTTTTAGCGAGGAACGAATTATGGATCAAGCAGAAGCTCAGGAAAAAATTGTTGAGGCTTTAAAACTGAAATTGAAAACCAAATCCAAATTCTATTTCAATGACCTTTCCGGTATCTTGGAAATGAAACCACGAGAAGCAAAAAAATATATAAATCAAATGGTAGTAGACGGTATTCTTGAATACTGGTCAAGCGGAAGTACTTCCATGTACGGTCTTCCCGGAACCGGCAAACAAGCCGGCGCTGAAAACGAAGATTAAAAATACAGGGTAGACCTGAATCATTTTTTACTTTGAAAAAATTTTCAACGCGACAGAGGGATTTGACTGTTCCCGGAATGGTGATATCCGCCCTGAAAGGCGGTGCTGGAAAGTCTATCCTCTCCATTGGACTCATCGCTGCATTGCGGGACAAGGGAAAATCTGTTGCTCCTTTTAAAAAAGGACCGGATTATATTGATGCAGGCTGGCTGGCACTTGCTGCCGGTCAGCCTTGTTACAATCTGGATCTTTTTCTTATCAACAGTAGTGTCTTACAAAAATCCTACATACAACAGGCGAATCCGTTTGATTTTTCACTGATTGAAGGAAACCGGGGTCTTTATGATGGTATTGATGTAGAAGGTAACACCAGTACTGCGGAGATTGCAAAACTTCTCGACCTGCCGGTTGTGATGTGTGTGGATTGTTCAAAAACCACAAGAACCATGTCCGCAGCCTTGCTTGGGTGTTTGCATTTTGATCCGGATGTGAAAATAAAAGGGGTTGTGTTAAACCGGATTGCCGGACCAAGGCATGAAAACATTCTCAGACAGAGCATTGAGTATCATTGCGGCATACCGGTAATCGGAGCTATCCCAAAATTGAAAGATAGTGACTTTCCGGAACGTCATATGGGTCTTGTACCAACGCCTGAGCACGAATGGGCGGAGAAATCCATTTCAGCAGCATTGAATATTGTAAAACAACATATCGATCTGAAAGAAGTTATCCGGATTGCTGAATCATATACAGGGGGCTTGGAGAATCTGCTCACTGAGGAAACAGAAATTCTGAACCCGAACAATACAGCTACAATCCCCAGGATTGGTGTGATTCGGGATTCGGCATTTCAGTTTTATTATCAGGAAAACCTGGATGCTCTAAAAGCCGCCGGTGCTGAGTTGGTGTTCACAAGTCCTCTTGCCGATAAAGAGTTACCGGAAATCGATGCACTTTATATCGGCGGCGGTTTTCCGGAAACCCATGCCCAAAATCTTTCAGACAATATAACCTACCGGAACAGGATAAAAACCCTTGCAGAACAAGGCATGCCGATTTATGCAGAATGCGGTGGGTTGATTTATCTCGGAGATCGTCTGGAGATGGAGGGAAAGACCTATGATATGGCTGGAATTTTTCCTGTTGTGTTCGGTCTTTCCAAAAGACCGCAAGGTCATGGTTATACGATCATGAGGGTGGATCAAGAGAATGCTTTTTTCCCAATTGGCACGGAACTGAGAGGTCATGAGTTCCGGTATTCCACAATCAAAGAATGGCGCGGTTCGGATCAAGATATGGTTTTTTCAACTGTCCGGGGAACGGGCTTTCAGAACAGCCGGGATGGTCTGAACTACAAGAAGGTCCTTGCCACCTATACTCACATCCATGCATTGGGCACTCCTTCCTGGGCACCTGCCCTTGTAAGATCGGCTTTACAGTATTGCCGGAATATAAAGTGAAACAGACACGAGTTCGTTAATTTTTTTTTCTTGTAAAAGATCCGCACGGATTTGCCCCTCAATATACTTGGCAATGGCAGCCATTGCACGGTCAGCCGTTCTGAAAACAGGGATATCTCCCTTTTCAAGAGCTTCTGCCAGGGGATCATAAATCGCTCCGCCGTCAACAACGATTATAATGGGCTTATCGGATTGTTTTACCAGAGTTTCTCAACAGATCGTAGATTTCATATTCATATAAAAAGTTGCGGTTTTCCTGGATTGCCTTTTGGAAGGATTGTGTGATGTTGTCGAAGTTGATCTGGATATCCATCTAATTTCGGAAACTTTTTCCATACAAAGACCGATAAAACACCAGCGGATCATCTGTAATTTTGTATTGCTGCTGCAATCGAACCCTTCGATCAAATGAGGACTTTCTGCGTTCCATGATGTTGTTTTCCATCCGGTCTGATTGACACTGTCGCCGGTCTGACTTTTTTTTACGATTATTTTTTGGATGTCTCACGGGTCTCATAGATAACCCTTTAAAATAAATAATAAGATCGGAACTTCATTCAACCGCAACGGAAATGGTCTGCTTATTGAATTCAGATAATCGTTATTGAACGATGTGGAGATTGTCTATTTGTAAGACAAAATCATTATCTTTTCAAGATAAGAGTTTTAAATCTGTTTGCTCTTTGTTCGGGTATTGAAAAAAAAGGCCGGAATCCAGGATATTTCTGTTTCGATCTGACTGGATTCCGGCCCGGCAATAATTCATACCGTTTCAATAATATATTGTTTTTAAAAGGATTCTGCGGTTATACAGACTCGAAATAAAACAAGTGCTGTCATCTGAACCAGAGGATGAATTATCTGTTGAATAGATGGCGGATTCCGTGTCATAACCCAATGCACCGGGATCATCGATAATACCGTTTTGCAGACCGTCTGCATCCGTCATTGGATCACCATCTGTAAGCGAGATAGTGATTTCTTTATCACCATCGTTGCTGCCGTATGGGATTTCAGACCAGTTTCCGTTTGAATCAATTTTATAATATTTGGAATTGGTTGGAACATTTTCGGCAAATTCCAGCTTTACGGTTACGGTTTCTCCTGATGAGAGACCAGTGATCTGAAAACTGATTACACCATAGGGAAAGCTTAGGGAGGGTTTACTGGTTCCGGATACGGATGGATCATCATCTTTCAGGCACCGAACCTGTACCAGAGATCCTTTTTCAGCATGAATACGGATTCTTTGGTTTCCCTTGCTGTTTCGAATGTTGGCAGTGTCTGAATCCAGATAATCCGGGGTTCCGTCCCCATCAAAATCAGCGGTTTCTCCACCTTTCTTCTCTTCACTGTCCAGAATGCCGTTTCCATTGGAATCGGTTCCGTCAATGGCGCCATAAATAATTATTTTTTCCTGGTCCACGTAATTCCATCCTGCTTCAAGGATATCAATATCCGTGCTGCCTTCAGGCAAGGGTTCAACCTTGATAATGGTTGCGGATCGGGAGCAGGAGCCGGCATTATGATCCAGCTCTTCCACATACGGCCACTTCACATCCTGGGCATTGCTTTTACTGGATTGGTCCGGTTCTCCAACAAATTTCTGGGGAACCACAACCCGAAACGGTCCTTCTCCATCCAGTTTATTCTCATTATTTAGTACTCCGGGATCAAGGATAACGCCCTCCCTTTTATAGGCCAGAATCGCCTTGAGTCCGTTTTCAACAAAGATAGAATCTCCATGTGATCTTCCTGTGCAGGAAACCGCACTATAATCGCACCATCCATTGTCCGGATTTTTGCTTGTATCGGCTTCAAGATCATAATAATAGGTGGCCGGAGGATATTGATAGTATTGTCCAGGAGCATTTCCATAAACATGATACATGTCCAGCGCTTCTTCATATTCAAGCGGGTGGTTCTGCCCCCATCCATCCGGAGCATATACCTTGATTCCTGTGGCAGATGGCAGGATGCCCGCATCAT
>CAMBQS010000201.1 GCA_945870015.1 Desulfocicer vacuolatum DSM 3385 | reverse complement strand
GGCAATTTATGCCCCCTGCGTCCCCGTTCTCCTCTGTAATCAAAGAGATTTCCCGGTTTCAGGACAAGAGGCCGCTTGCCGGAATGGATTACCAGATGATGCCCCATGGGCAGCACCGCCACAATGGTCACCAGCTCTTCACGAGCCCTGGCCCTGGCAGAAGGGATAGCAATGATTTTATTTCCCTTGCCCTTGGGAAGCTGGGGAAGTTCCTTGATCGGAAAAACCAGCATCCGACCTTCATTGCTGATAGCCACAATCATTTCAGAAGATATGTCTTTTACCTTTTGAATGGACAGGGGCAAGGCACCCTTGGACAGACTGAGAATGGCTTTTCCGTTCCGGTTTTTGGTATACAGATCGGATAAGGTTGTAATAAACCCGTAACCAGCATCGCTCGAAACAAGGATCTTCTGCTCCCCCTCTCCCATGAGTACATCGATGATCCTGGTTTCCGGAGGCAGATTCAACCGGCCGCTCAGGGGTTCTCCCTGGCCCCTTGCGGATGGCAGTGTACTGGCAAGCAAGGAATAACTGCGACCATCCGACCCGAAAAACGCAGCCGGTTGATTGCTGCGGCCCTTTGCGGAGCTCCAGAAACAATCGCCGGCTTTGTAGCTCAGCTTTTCCACATCCACATCATGGCCTTTTGCCGCCCGCACCCATCCGTTTTCCGTAATCACCACCGTAACCGGTTCCACCGGCATCAGCTCGGTTTCTGAAAAAGCTTTTGCTTCTCCCCGTGCTGTGATGGGAGACCGTCTCTCATCGCCATAGGTTTTGGCATCTTCGGATAGTTCTTTTTTGATCAGCGTGATCAGCCGCCTGGCTGAGCCTAAAATCTTTTCAAGCTCATCTTTTTCCCGGATCAGCTCCTCCTGCTCCTTGCGGATGGCGATCTCTTCCAGCTTTGCCAGATTCCGCAACTTCAGGTCAAGGATTGCTTCCGCCTGCCGGTCGCTTAAGACAAAACGTTCCATGAGCACGGGTTTGGGCTTGTCTTCCGTACGGATAATCCGGATTACCTCATCAATATTCAGATAGGCAATCATCAGTCCTTCCAGGATATGAAGACGATCCAGCACCTTATCCAGACGGAACTGAAGTTTCCGCCGAACCGTTTCTTTCCGGAAGGACAGCCACTCCTTCAGGATATCCACAAGGGTCTTTACCCTGGGCAGCCCATCCAGGCCGATCATATTCATGTTTACACGGTAGGTCCTCTCCAGGTCTGTCGTTGCGAACAGATGGGCCATCAGGCTTTCCACATCCACCCGATTGGAGCGCGGCACAATCACCAGCCGGGTCGGATCTTCATGATCCGACTCATCCCTCAGGTCTGCAACCAGGGGAAGCTTTTTGGCCTGCATCTGCCCGGCAATCTGCTCCAGTACCTTGGAGCCGGAAACCTGGTGAGGCAGTGCCGTGATTACGATATCCCCATTTTCACAACTATAGGTCGCCCGCATACGAAGGCTTCCTCTGCCGGTTTTATACATCTCGATAATTTCGTTTCTGGAGGAGATGATCTCCGCCTCAGTGGGAAAATCCGGGCCCGGCATAATTTGGCACAACTCTTCCAGGCTCGAATCCGGATTGTCCAGAAGATGGATGCAAGCTGCCGCAGCTTCGCGCAGGTTATGAGGTGGAATATCCGTTGCCATTCCAACGGCAATTCCGGTTGTTCCATTCAGCAGAATATTGGGAAGCCGGGTCGGCAAAAACAATGGCTCCTTGAGGGTGGAATCAAAGTTCGGCCCCCAGTCCACCGTACCCTGGCCAAGCTCCTGCAACAGCACTTCCGCGTAGGGAGACAGACGGGATTCCGTATACCGCATGGCGGCAAATGACTTGGGGTCATCCGGCGCCCCCCAGTTTCCCTGGCCATCCACAAGCGGATAGCGGTATGCAAAGGGCTGAGCCATGAGAACCATGGCTTCATAACATGCGGTATCACCATGAGGATGAAACTTTCCCAGCACATCGCCCACGGTTCGAGCAGATTTCTTGTATTTGGCTGTTGATTTCAGCCCCAGTTCGGACATTGCATAGATGATTCTGCGCTGAACCGGCTTCAACCCGTCTGTAATGCTCGGAAGCGCCCGGTCCAGAATCACATACATGGAGTATTCGCGGTATGCTTTTTCCGTAAATGTTTGCAATGGAAGGGTTTCAATCTCTTCCATACTCAATTCAGTTGAAGTTGCCATATATTTCTTTCACTTCATTCCATTGGTTCCAAAATCAAACCGGATTGTTTTTCTCCGCAGAGCCATTCTCTTCTGTCCCCTGCCCTCTTTTTGGCCAGCAGCATATCCATGAGATCATGGGCTGCCACCGGATCATCTACCGAAAGCCGCACCAGTCTCCTAGTATCCGGCGCCATTGTGGTCTCCCGGAGCTGAATCGGGTTCATCTCGCCAAGGCCTTTGAATCGCTGGACATTGATTTTGCCCTTTTTATTTTCAATCCGCCGGATGATCTGCTCTTTTTCCTCTTCATCCAGAGCATAATACACCTCTTTCCCCATATCGATCCGATACAGCGGCGGCATGGCCACATAGATATGCCCCTTCCGGACAAGTTCCGGAAAATGACGCAGAAAAAGCGCGCAGATCAGGGTGGCGATATGAAGCCCGTCTGAATCCGCATCGGCCAGGATACAAACTTTCCCGTACCGCAATCCTTCGAGATTTTCCGAACCCGGGTCCACGCCAATGGCCACGGATATATCATGAATCTCCTTGGAATCCAGCAGAGAAGACGGATCTACTTCCCAGGTGTTGAGTATTTTCCCCCGAAGCGGCATGACAGCCTGAAACTGCCGGTCTCTGGCCTGTTTAGCAGACCCGCCGGCAGAATCGCCTTCCACCAGAAAAAGTTCTGCCCTTTCCGTATCCTGCCCCACACAATCTGCGAGTTTTCCGGGAAGTGCCGGACCGGTTGTGATTTTCTTCCTGGCAACGGTCTTGCCGGTTCGAAGCCGCTTCTGAGCATTGCTGATCGCCATCTGGGCAATCTTTTCACCAATCTCCACATGCTGATTCAACCAGAGGCTGAAACCATCCTTTACCACACCCATTACCATCGCTGCCGCCTGCCGGGAAGAAAGCCGTTCCTTGGTCTGACCGGAAAACTGAGGGTCCAGCATTTTCACGGACAACACATAGCAGCACCGTTCCCAGATATCATCCGGCGCCAGTTTGATTCCTTTGGGGATCAGCTTCCGGAATTCACAAAATTCCCGGATAGAGGTCAAAAGACCGCTCCGAAAACCATTTACATGGGTTCCCCCCTGAGTGGTCGGGATCAGATTGACATAACTTTCCGCAACAACCTCCCCGGCATCCGGAAGCCAAGCCACAGCCCAGTTCGCGGTTTCTTCTTCCCCTTCAAATTTGCCGACAAGCGGCTCCTCGGGAAGCAGTTCAAATTCAAACAGACTGTCCTCCAGATAATCTTTTAGACCATCCTCATAAAACCATTCCTCGGTTTCTCCGGTATGGGCATCATGAAAATGGACTCTCAAACCGGGGCAGAGAACCGCCTTGGCTCGCAATACATGCTGCAACCGCTTAACGGAAAAATTCGGATACTCAAAGTAGGAGCTATCCGGCCAGAACCGGATGGACGTGCCGGTGTTTTTCTGACCAACGGTTCCTACCACTTTCAGTTCCCTGGACTTGATCCCGCTCTCAAAGGCAATCTGATAGACATTCCCGTCCCTTTTGATTTCCACCTCAAGACGAGAAGACAGGGCATTCACCACCGAAACCCCGACGCCATGAAGCCCGCCTGAAAACCGATAGTTTTTATTGGAAAATTTAGCTCCGGCATGCAGCCGGGTGAGAATCAGCTCAACCCCGGTGATCCCCTCCTCAGGATGGATATCAACCGGCATTCCCCTTCCATTGTCACGCACTTCCAGTGAGTTGTCTTTGTATAAAATCACATGGATATCATTCGCATATCCGGCAATCGCCTCATCAACGCTGTTATCAATGACCTCTTGCCCCAGATGGTTCGGCCGAACTGTATCCGTATACATTCCAGGACGTTGTTTAACTGGATCAAGGCCTTTCAGCACCTCGATCGATTCTGCGGTATAGGACTCTTTTTTCATTATTTTCAAGGATTGAAGGCTCTTTCTTGTAAATTATGGTTGTAACCCAAAAGATTTGCATGCTACTATATTCATAACAATCGAATAAACACGGGTATCTGATTGTTGTCGAATAACCGATTGCGTTTTTTATATTCACCAAAAATCTGATTTACGCAAGTCTTAAAAAAATAAACACCATTGAAAACCGGATCTGCGTTTGAATGATGAAACAAGCTGACAGCATAAAAATTCCCGAAAAAATATCTCAAAAGGCCGATTCCTGTCTGTCGTGCGGAATCCTGATTACAGGGAAAAAACGCAGATACTGTTCAGTGGATTGCCGCCAGGGGCTTCGGGCCAGATTGAATATGCATACCGGCCTTCTAAAAGCATTGAATGCAAAATATGCCTCTTTTTATTTTACGGATCTACTGATTATCATAGACCTTCTTCCTTATGGAGCCAAAAGCCTGTTCAGCTTTATCTATCCGCGGTCTGCCGGGAAAACCCCCGGATATGATTTTGCCCAGATGGCAACACTCCTTGGAAATCTCTGGTGGGATGAACGGAAAAAAACCAATAAAAAATATCTTGCATCCCGGCAGGTTCTGAATTTTGCTGAAAAATCTCAAGGTTCTGCCCATTCCATAAAACCCCTGGAACTGAAAATCCCGATGATCAAAGGGAAATCCTTTATCCAGCTCAACCTGAAAAAATCAGATCTGGAATCCTGTGAATACCAGAAAATCATCAAAAACGTGTTTCGAAAAGAGGCCAAGAAGCATCACCCTGATTTAGGAGGTGACCCGGCCATGTTCCGTAAAATTCACAAAGCCTATGAAGAGCTGATCAACTGGGCTGAAAACCCGACATTTATCAACCGCCGGGGTTTTCCGGACCGATGGTTTTATAACGGGGATCAAAACCGATGGGTACAACCGATTCCGGAATATGTCTCTGATATCGGATAACCGTGAGACTTTTTGAGATCGAGGCTGGAAGCCTCTCCCACTGGATGGGAACAAGGAGAGTGTGAGCAGATGAAATCCTTTTCCCGATTTGTTTTCTTATCCATCACCTGGATTCAACTGTTTGCACTTCTTGGCTGCTTTCCGTCCGATACCGGCTGCGGGCATATCGATCTTGAAGAAACCACTACCCCCACCGGAATCGACCGTCTGTATTCCAAGGCTGATTCCGATCTGGTCTTATCGATCCCGGCCAGTCTAATGATCGAACAGGTGGAAATTGAAGCCATCTATGATTCCGCCCGCGAGGTTCCCCATTGCCGGAACACTTCCCGTGACCCGATTTCCATCATGCTGGCCGAGGCCTGCATTCTGTATAACTCCTACTACCTGTTTCCGGAACATCTTCCCGGTTCACTGGATTCCATTTCGAATGTTGAGAATTATGTGGCTTTCATGAACCAGTCCGATCCGTTCACCTTCTATTATTCAGCGGAAGCTTTTTCCGATTACAAATCATTCCGGGAAGGAGATTCCGCACATATCGGATTCCGGTATCGTTTGGAGGGAGACGTGATATCAGAACAGACGCCATTCCTCATCGAGGAGGTATACCCGTTTACGCGTGCATGGATTGACGGACTTGAAGCCGGCGATACGGTGATCTCCATCAACGGATCGAACATATCCGGCCTCCTGCTGGAAGAAGTCATTCAACTGTTACCGGATCAGGAGGGTTCAACTGTTGAGCTTTCCGTGCAGAGAAACAGCCGGGAAGTCCTGATATCAACCAGCGCGGAAGAAAATATCGCCCTCCTCCTGGAGCCGGGAACAGCCTATCTGAGTGTACGAAGTTTTGACCTGAATACCGGCACTGAAGTAAAACAGGATTTTCAGAATCTTCAGGAATCATCACGGGAACCGATTGAAAAAATCATTCTGGATCTGCGGGACAACCCGGGCGGTTCAGTTGCAGGCGCCCTGCAGCTTACGGACTATCTAATTGATCAGGATTCCCCGGCAAGCACCCATCCGATCATGATCATAGACGGAACCTATTATCAGAATTCCGCCAGATATCTGGGAGATTATGATACGGAAAATATTGGCGTTTATTCGAAGGCCTCTTTTGTTGTCCTGGTCGATGATTCCACGGCATCGGCAAGTGAAATCACGGTTGCTGCCCTGAAATATTATAATGAAGCCACAATCATGGGGATGCAGACCTATGGCAAAGGTGTATCCCAATTTGTATTTGAGCTGGTAGACGGTTCCGGTGTCTGGATTACCGCCCACTATATATATACGCCTGGTATGGAATCGTTTCATCAGACCGGTATCACACCGGATTATGTGTTCAGCGATCGCCCGGTCTCCT
>CAMBQS010000200.1 GCA_945870015.1 Desulfocicer vacuolatum DSM 3385 | reverse complement strand
TCCATTCACGCCGGTAATGAAAAACTTAAAAAAGCGGTTATGTGGCGTCCTTCATATTCTTCTAAAACAGCGTTCATGACGTATGCGGACAAACTGATCCGAGGCCGGACCCAGGATAATCTTCTGCAGGCAATATTGTCATGGATTATCAAAAGCGGGAAACGGCTGAAACCTTTTTTACCGGTGCTGACAACCTTTCATCTGGGAAAAATCCCCGGAGTCCGCCGCCTTGTTCCATGGCTGAACCCTGATACAAACAGCATTAACTATCTTCCGGTAAATGAAAGAATTGAAGTTCAGAACAATATCCTTCCGGCACAGGTGGTTCATGATCTGATTGAGAGCGCTTCCGAGCATGTTATTATGGATAAATGCGGCTGCCGGATGCTCCGGAACTGCAGTCGATATACTCATGATGTGGGCTGCCTCTTTATGGGAGAAACCGCCTTGAAGCTTCCCCATGGTGTCTGCCATCCGGTCACAAAAGCAGAAGCGCATGCCCATGCAGACCGCGCCATAAGCCTCGGACTCCTGCCGATGACCGGTAAAGTCCGCATCGACAATTTCATATACATGACCCCGGACCGGGGGAAGCTGCTGAGTCTGTGTTTCTGCTGCGACTGCTGCTGCATTCTCACATCTTATAAACATGTGCCGGGAAAATATCTTGATGGTATTATTCAGCCGATTGAAGGATTGATCGTTGAAGTCTCCGATAAATGCACTGGATGCGGGACATGCCTGGAAACGTGCGCGTTTAACGCCATCTCCATCATTAACGGGCGGGCGGTTCACAATAGCCAGTGTCGAGGCTGCGGCCGGTGCGAGAGATTCTGCCCGTCAAATGCGGTCTCAATATCGATCCGCAATGCTCATTATGATGAGCAGGTAAAACAACGGATACGCTCTTTGGTTGAGTTTTAGTCTATGCAGTTACTGCTTTCTTCTCTATGCGGAAGGCGGGTAAATCTTCCAGCCGTCCGGAAGCGACAACACTTCCATGATCCAGAACAACCATCTGATCCGCAAGCCGGGAAATCTCGTCCAGGGAGTGACTGACATACAGAACAGGAGTTGAAAATTCATGACAAAGCCGGAGGATGAAAGGCAATACCTCGGATTTCCGCATGTCGTCCAATGAAGCCAGAGGCTCGTCCATCAGAAACAAGGCCGGACTGCACAGCAGCGCCCTGCCGATGGCAACGCGCTGTTTTTCTCCACCGGACAGTTTTGCAGGCCTTCGGTCGAGAAGCGATTCAATCCCAAGCAGTTCAACGACCTGCCCGAATGTCACATATTGATTTGACCTGGGAACAAACCGCATGCCATAGGTCAGATTGCCGCGAACAGACAGATGCGGGAACAATCGGCCATCCTGAAAGATATATCCGACCCTGCGCATTTCAGGAGCAAGGTTGATGCCCTTGTCCGAATCAAACAGACAATGCCCGTTGAGAACGATATTTCCAGAATCCGGACGGGTCAGACCGGCAATCATATTGACGATGGAAGTTTTTCCTGCACCGGATGGCCCGAACAGCGCTGTAATGCCCTTTTCCTGAACGGAAAAGGCTGCGTCCACGGTAAATTCACCCTGCTTTCGTTGAACCTGAACCTTGAGCATGTCCTTTCCTCACCCCCTCATGTAAGCAGAGAAACGATTGGACATCCATTCGGAAACAATCATGGTTACAATGGCCAGAAGAACAGCGATAACACAAAGGCGCATGGCTCCGGTCTCTCCGCCGGGAACCTGCGTCAGGGTATACAGTGCAAGCGGTAAGGTCCGGGTCTCCCCCTGGATATTTGAAACAAAGGTGATCGTGGCGCCGAACTCACCCAGACTTCTGGCAAAGGCCATGATGGTTCCGCTGATAATTCCGGGCACCATCAAAGGAAGCGTGATGGTAAAAAAAACATATCTTGGCCCAGCCCCCAGCGTACGGGCGGCATTTTCCAATCCCTGATCGATTGCTTCGATAGACATCCTGACAGCCCGAACCAGAAGGGGAAAAGCCATTACCGCAGAGGCAACCGCCGCTCCTTTCCAGGTAAATGCCAGGGTAATGCCGAATAGATCGTGGAGGACTTTTCCAACCACTCCTCTGCGGCCCAATAAAACCAGAAGCAGATATCCCGTAACCACAGGCGGCAATACCAGCGGCAGATGGACCAGACCATCCAGCAGACTCTTTCCCGGAAATCGATGGCGGGCAAGAATCCACGCGACCATAATGCCTATCGGCAGACTTCCTGCCACAGCCCAGCCGGAAACCCACAAACTCAAGCGCAATGCTTCCCACTCCAGCGGTGTGAGATCCGGCAATCCCATCAGCGTACGCTGAAGCCGTATTTTTGAAAAATGTCCGCTGCTTCTTTTGATTTCAGTAAAGTAAAAAACATTCTGCTCATATCAGTTTCCCGGATCATGGCTGCCGGATACACAACAAGCGGATGGCTGTCCTCCGGGAAGATTCCAATAACCTTCACTTTTTTGCTGATGGCCGCATCTGTGGCATACACCAGGCCCAGTGGCGTCTCATTACGTTCCACCATGACCAGAGCTGCCCGGACATCGCTGGTGCCGGCAATCTTATTCTTCAGACTGTTCCATAAACCCAATTTCTCAAATGCCTGTTTTCCGTAAATACCAGCCGGAACATGATCCGGATCACCCATGGCCAAACGCCCGTCACCTATCAGCCGGACAAGATCCAGACCCGCATCGATCCATACTTTCTCAACAGCACTTGCAACCGGAGCGATCAGCGCAATCCGGTTGCTCAAAAGATCAACCCGGCTTTCGGCAACAATCATGCCCTTGCCTGCCAGGTAGTCCATCCACTCCTGATTGGCGGACAGATAGATATCCGCCGGAGCGCCATTTTCAATCTGTTTGGCCAGTGTCGAAGAGGATGCAAAGGAGAAAATGACAGCCCCGGAATTTTGCTTTTCAAACAGCCTTGCAATATCAGTCATTGCATTGGTTGTGGATGCAGCAGCAAAGACAATAACCGTATTTGGTTCATTTGCATCCGCAGCAAAACCTCCCCTCACCCCTATGCCGATCAGCATCAATAAAATCCAGATGACCATACTGCTCAAATATCTGCGCTGCATTTTTCTTCTCCTTTTTATCCTGCCTTACATTCTCTTCAATGCCTTGTTCATGAGATCACCGGCAGCGGTTTTCTGTGCTGCTTCGGTGGCACCCGGAACCAGCATGGTGATGATCAGGTATTTTGTTCCCTTGAAGGTATTGAGCTGTACCATACCGTATCCGGGACTGGAAAAAAATGAACTGTCGCCGATGCCCGTGGCTTCTGTTACAGCGATCTTTCTTTTCTTCATTTCCGACATCACCTTGTCAGCGGTTTCACCGGGGCCGGTTTCCTTGGAAAGAATGCTGAATACGCCAAAAGATCCTACGGTGTATTCGCAGGGTCCGCCGCCTGCTATATTGGCCCTGGTATTCAGTTTGCCGTCACCTACATTCTGGCCGAGCGCTGCCTGGATTTCGGCTTTTGTCAGCAGGGCACACGGATCGATTTTCTCTGAGGCTTTCGCGTTCACTGTCATGAGGCAAAAACCGATTGCCATTATCATCAAAACGGTACGTGTCATACGTGTCATCTGGTTCATATTCGTCCTCCCGGATTCTATCAGAAATTCAGAGCTGATGCCTTGTTGTTTTGGAGATGAACATATGTGGAAGTCTTTTATGTGTCAACAGAGAAAATGGGGTCAAACCGGGGAAAATCATCCGGATAAAAACAAGAGATAGGCTTCCAGGAGATAAGCAGAGAGGCGGAACTTATTCTTCATTGCTTGCAGCACGCTGATTCACATAAAGGTCTTCCTGAAACCGCACTTTTTTGATGTTTGGAAGGGCCGCGATCCTGCGCATGACGTTCAACCCTTCTGTTTCATAATTGTCAATCATTTCCTGTGTAACCTCAACCGGCTCATCCAGTGAAATACCCAATTTTGCAGGACGTAACCGCCATCCCCTGGTAATATCGGAGCCTCCCACCAGATTAACCGGTACGATATAGTCACCGGTTCTCATATAGGCTTTCAGATACATTGGATTGACGTATTTTATCGATATTGAACCATCCGGATTGACAACAGACCGTGAGCCTTCCGGAAACATCAGAAAGCACTCCCGCATCATCTGTTTAAAAAGCGTGTAATCTTTTTCTTGCAAGTCCATCATCACCTGAGAGACCTGATTGTTCCGGATAAATGCTTTCAATACCTCTTTTCCTTCAAAATCCATGAAAGCAGTATTTTTGTCCAGAAAATCCATGTCTTGAAGTGCTTTTTTAAAAACATCAAATTTGAGCTTTTTAATCAGATACAGACCCGCATCCGGAAACTTGATCAGACATTGGGTTCTTCTTGCGGCTTTTTTCAATTCCGGCGCAAGTCCTGTGGTTTTAATCGAGGTTGTCTTCTGGGAAGGTACGGTAATAAAGAGATTGCCGACATTGGCCGCACCGTTTCGCAGCACCACATTTGAAAGCATCCTGGGGCCGACAATTGTGTTACAGTTTTTGGTCAGGTTATCAAAACCCAGTTTCCGTATCACGCTTCTCACAAAATACGGCCCAAGATATCCTTCATGATGACCAATAAAAAAAACACGGTGGCCTTTATTTTTAATCCCGGATACCTGGCGGAGAATCTTGATGACATCTGTTGATTCAAAAACATGGGGATCATTGTGTTTCAGTGAAAAGCGGCGGTTATCCCTATCCACCAGAATAATGTCAATTACCATTTTCCGTTCCAGAAATTCAAAAAACTTATGCCAGAATGCAGTATCCGGCAGAACCGGGAAAATGGATCGATCAAAAGGGAACTGAACAGCCAGAAGCTGCTCCAGACGGCTTTTGGTGAACTCTTGAAAAAATTTATGTTGAAGCAACTGATTTTTCTTTTCCCAAAACTTCTGACAGGCCTCGGGAAAATGCTTTTGAAAATCCATGCCGTGCCGGGAACCGAATTCCATGATTTCTTCCAGAACCCGGATCGCTTTTTCATTCTGGGGCGGCAATCTCAGCGAATACAGCTTTGTCCGCAGGAACTCAATTAATTCTTTAAAATTCAGATGATTTTTCCATTCACGCGCTCTTACGACACCTTCCCGGAAACCAGGGGATCTCATCAAAAATCGCTGTATGGATTCTGAAAAATGATCTGCTGCTTCGGCCAGCATGGAAAAAAGCGAAAATAGTTTATTGAACAGGCTGTAAAGACGTCTCTTTTCTTCAATCCTTGAAAAGGACGCTTCCAGTTTATCCCGGTTTTGTTTCAGAAAATGAAGAATTTCTTCCGGATTGGTTTTTTCTTTGACACTGTCCCACCATTCCAACAGCGGCAGCCGATTTAATTCCGGGGACATCTTAAGATTCAACCCTTCTTTTGTTTACGGTACAACGGATCAGGTGAACATGATATTTGGCTATGGCATGATGAAAACCAGAAAATCCGGCTCTTGTCAATGATTAAGTATCCCCGGAATGCACCTCACTCAATTGATGCGCTTCAACGACATGAGATACGGCTGCGTCTGTTCTTTATCCTTGGGATAGTACTAGGTGCCATAGAGTTCCTTGTTGTCCTTCTTCATTTCAAGGGTCGCGGTATAGTATACCGAACCCCCCGTCGTAACCTGCAAAGCTGAGCTGCAAGCCGCAAGGGTGAAAATCACCGGAATAACCAGCAACAATAAAGTGAGTTTTTTCATTTTTGCAAGCCTCCTTTTGATATGACTATCCTTATGACATGTAATAATAAACCTTTGTCATAACCAGACATCCGGTTCATTCGCCCGCTTCTGAAAAAAAGTACGGACAGATATATCTCAATACCACACCGCAGTCCATTGCCTGTAATCTTGAGATATGTGGGATATTTCCTGTCTTTTTTAGGAAGTCACTATATGCAAGAGTTAATTGTGTGTCAATAAAGTGTTATATGCAATATGTTGCGTAAATCATTAAATATAAGTACTTTGAGATATAGAAAGGTCTTTCTGCGGCTGCGGCGTTTATAATTATTTTACCAGACTCAAATTCAATTCTAATCAATTTACCAGATTTGCGCTGAATTATAAACGCGCACTTAGATTAGTAAGTATTTTACCATCTAACAATTAATATATAATTGTTTTATTGACATTATGTCTAAATATAAATATATTACCAATGCAATAAAATTTTTACGAGGATGACCCATGGAAATAAACGTTTTGGAGCTTCGCCCAGCTGGTTACGCATATCTGGTAAAAAAATTTGAGCTGGCGGGGATGCCCCACTGGCATACTTCATTCGTTTCATCTGCCGGAACTCACAGGTCTAAAGTCCAGAATGGAGCAATTGAAAATGTATATCCGGTAAGGTATTGGCCGGGGAATAAAGTCGGGGACCATCTTGAGTTTGCGTTGAAATATGACGGCATCAACCTGGGATTGT
>CAMBQS010000199.1 GCA_945870015.1 Desulfocicer vacuolatum DSM 3385 | reverse complement strand
GCATAGGAAATTTATTGAGGCAAGGTAAAATCTGGAAATAATCTTTGTGAAGCATCGGCGTGAGAAGCTGGGTATCCACGATTATATATAGGCCTTGATCAATCAGGAATTCAGGCAGGGGTTCAGGTTTTTTGTGTTGGTTGACTTTTTTACATGATTGTTTTACTGTCGCAAAAATTGGATATTTTTCAATGTATTTTAAAAAAAGGCAAAGCAGTATTCAAACCAATGATGACCGGAGGAGACGATTATTAAAATTGTTAGAACCGTCAAGGAGATGCAGGCAAGATCTGAATCGATAAGGAATCGGAATAAAAAAATTGCCTTTGTTCCCACCATGGGGTTCCTGCATGATGGTCATTGCTCATTGCTCAGAAAAGGGCGCGTATCTTGCGATGATCTGGTCTTGAGCATTTTTGTGAACCCGACGCAGTTTGGCCCGGGTGAAGATTATGACCTCTATCCAAGGGATTTGGAAAAAGATCTTCAGTTGGCGGAAAAGGAAGGGGTGGATGCGGTTTTTACACCGGATAGAGAGGCGCTTTTCGGCAAAAATTTTCAGACCGGAATAGAACTCATTAAATTGCCGAAACACCTTTGCGGACTTTCAAGACCTTCCCATTTTCAAGGTGTTGCACTCGTGGTTACCAAGCTTTTCAATATTGTGAAGCCGCATGTGGCCATTTTTGGTGAAAAAGATTTCCAGCAACTGGCCATCATCCGTCAGATGGCACGAGACCTTGACTTTGACATTCAGATTGAAGGCGGTGCGATTGTCCGGGAAGCGGACGGACTTGCAATGAGCTCCCGAAATACCTATTTATCTCCGGAACAGAGGAAAACAGCTCTTTGTCTCTGCAAAGCCCTGCAACAGTCAAAGAAGATGGTTGAACAGGGAGAAAAAAACAGTACCTATATTATCAATGAGATGACGGTTTTTATCCATCGCCATGAAGAAACGCAAATCGATTATATCTCGATTTGTGATCCCGAAACCCTGGATGACATTAACCATATTAATGGGCCGGTGCTGATGGCACTGGCTGTCAAAGTTGGGAAAACAAGACTTATTGACAACATGATCCTTTCGCCATAATAATACCATCTTAAGAAAAAATGGAAATACATACCATGAAACAGATTGGTTTGAATGATTTCATAATTTTTTAAATGCAAAAGAAATTATTTTTAACAAACAAGGAAACTTGAATAAAATAAAGGAGTAACCATGAGCAAAGAGAAATATTTTTTTACGTCAGAGTCTGTAACCGAAGGACATCCGGATAAGGTTGCGGATGCGATTTCAGATGCAATCCTTGATGCAATTATGGCTCAGGACAAAAATTGCCGTGTTGCATGCGAGACCTTGGTTACAACGGGTATTGCTTTTATTGCCGGTGAAATTACAACCGATTGTTATGTGCATATGCCCCAGATTGTCAGGGATACGATTCGGGAAATCGGGTATTCTTCATCCCAGATGGGTTTTGACTGGCAGACTTGTTCCGTGATTACAAGTATCGACAAACAGTCTCCGGATATTGCTCAGGGAGTAGATGTCGGGAAGGGGCTTTACAAGGAGCAGGGCGCCGGTGATCAGGGATTAATGTTTGGATTTGCATCCAATGAAACCGAGGAGATGATGCCGATGCCGATCATGCTTGCCCATAAATTGACCAAACGGCTGGCAACGGTTCGGAAGAACAATTCCCTTGATTTTTTGCGTCCGGACGGAAAATCCCAGGTTACGATTGAATATCATAATGGTACACCCAAGCGTGTAGATACGGTTGTTCTTTCCGCTCAGCACAAACCCGATACCAACTATGAAGATCTGAAAGAAGCAATCATTGAAGAGGTGATCAAGAAAGTGATCCCGGCTCATATGACGGATGGTGATACCCGTTATTTTATCAATCCTACCGGTAAATTTGTTGTGGGTGGCCCCATGGGGGATTGCGGTCTTACCGGTCGTAAAATAATTGTTGACACCTATGGAGGCCAGGGCAGCCATGGTGGCGGGTGTTTTTCCGGAAAAGATCCGTCCAAGGTGGATCGAAGCGCTTCCTACATGGGGCGTTATATTGCAAAGAATATTGTTGCGGCTGGCCTGGCGGATAAATGCGAGATTCAGGTTGCCTATGCAATTGGTGTTGCCCAGCCGGTTTCCGTACTTGTCAATACCATGGGCACAAACAAGATTCCACAAGAGAAAATTGTCGCACTTGTCCATGAAGTTTTTGATCTGAGACCGGCTGCGATCATAGAAACCCTTGATCTGTTAAGGCCAATTTATCGAGCAACATCCGCATATGGCCATTTTGGAAGAAATGAACCGGGATTTACCTGGGAGCGGACGGACAAAGTGGATATCCTGAGGGATAAAGCAGGGTTATAGTATTAACGGTGGCATATTATTTTTGTGATGCGGGATAAGGAAAACGCTATCTTATCCCGCGGCACAATTGTTTTTTATTTTACTCATCCATCTCCTTGATTTTTTCATCCCTTCTTTTGTTCCATTGAACCCACTCATCTTCATCCGCTTCAGGCGAGAAACGGAAAGGTTTGGACGCAGTCCCATCCGGTTTGATGATAATCTGCTGCATGGAGCTGACAATATGGGTCCATTCTTTCAGTGATACAGCATGGGGGCCTGGTATTGGATGAGGCCCGGATACAGGCTTGGGCCCTTGCATCTTTTGGGGGCCGCTTTCCTGTTGTGTTGATTTTCCGGTGCTGCTGACCAGGACTTCGCCATAGTATACCTTTACAACTGCAGAGCTGTCTTCATTTACATTCATCCTGTAAACAGTTCCCCGGACACCGGCGACGGCTGTCCGGGTTGAAATGGCAAACCGGCCTCTCCCTGCGAACAGTTTGGATGCTTTTGCCCATACCCTGCCGAAAAAAATTTTTACGCTGATGTCTCGAACTGTTTTTTGGGGATTCAAAGATGCGGATTCAAGGATGAATTGGGTTTTCTCTCCAAACCGGATATAGCTGTTATCCGGCAGCCGGATCTCAATCCGTGAGTTTTCGCTGGTTTGTATTGTATCCCCCTGTCCTAAGAGATTATGAATTTTCAGAGAACTTTCTTTCCTGATCCCTTTCCGGGTAAGATAGGCTTCTCCCTGCAAGAGGGTGATCTCTGCATTTCCATCATCCATGCCAATGGGGATGGTATCATCTTCTTTTGCGATTCCGGATTCAGAGGGGGAGAAAAGAGAAAAAGGAATCAACAGGAAAAAAAATAAAATATAGTTCATCTTGTTTTTTTGATTCATTGATTGGCTCATTGGTCAGTCCACAACAATAATCACTCTGCATTGTTTCAAAAAGGAGAGGTTTTCGGGAGCGCCTCGCAAATTGGAGGCTTCGGTATTGTTTATGACAAAGTCTGTCTTGCCCGGGCCCTCTGTTTTAATCGCTTTGACAATCAGCGGGGTTTCAGTGACGCGTTGATTCTCTGTTGCCGCATCTATATTTTTCGAGTAGCCGCTCATCCCCTGCTGGACAGCATATTCACGACTTACAAAGGCTGCACCATAAACTTCCTGCCCATTTTCATCCAGAACCCGTGGACTCATGGCCGGTTTGGCATCCAATCCCCTGGCATCCACTACGAGCCCTGTATAAGTTACGGCGGCATTTTTTTGATTTGATTGCGTGGAGGAAGATGCAGTGCTGCTTTGAATCGGTTCCACCTGCTTAATATCTTCAGGCAATACCAGTTGCGCAAAGCCACCATTGAGGTTCATTTCCAGTGTGACCTCAACCGTTCCATCGCTCATGTATTCCTGTTTTGCAACCTGTGCGCCCCTGACCATACCACTTACTTGTGCACTGATGGAATCATCCGCCATCATAAAATTTTTGACTGTTGTGCTGGATTGGATTCGAACGCCTTGAATAACTTCAAGAATGTTTCTATACGCATCCATTTTCGCTGCCCGCAGCGCCATGGGGCGTGCTTCTGGTTTTCCATAATAATTTTCAGGCGGGGCCCCAACCCCTATTGCCCGTATGATACCGCTGGTCCAATTGATCGAACCATTCCCGACGTTTTCCAGCAATTCTCCCTCTTCCTTGCAGATTCCGGCTGCCGGTACCAATAAAAACAGAACAGTAATCAATATGTACAGGTTGAACAATTTCATTTTTCCTCCTTCATTCTATCAGATATTCGGACTTTGAATATTCGAATACAGGTTTTTGACCGGATCGCCTGGATTGATATTTTTTTATGATTGCCGATATTTGTGTTTTAATTTGTCAAGATCCAGTATTTGAATTTTATTTTCATTTAGTTTGATTATATTTTTTTCACGCAAAATCTTTAACTCCTTGTTGATACTTTCCCGTGTCGCGCCGATCATATCACCCAGTTCTTTTTGAGTAAGAGAGAGATTGATGTGAACAATGTCTCCTTCTTTTTGACCATGGGAGGATGCAAGCTCAGCCAGTTTTTTGGCCAACCGGACAGAGATGTTTAAAAAGCATGTATCTTCAAGCAGTTCATCTGTTGATCTCAGCCTTTTGGATAACAAGGAAAGGATGGATTCAATGGCATTGATATTGGATTGGAGAAATACCAGAAAATCGTTCCTCTTTAATATAAAAACTTCAGAAGGTTCAATTGCAATCGCATCTGCGGATCGCGGCTCTCCATCAAGAAGAGCCATTTCTCCAAAAAAATCACCGGCGGAAAAAATGGTAACGATAATTTCATCACCGATTTTTGAAGGCAGTACGATTTTAATGGTTCCTTTTTTTATAATATAGAGGGCGGTACCCTCATCCCCCTTATGAAACAAAGCCTGTCCCTGTTTGAGAGACAATCGTCTTAAAGAGGCGGACAGACCGGTGATAGTGTCTTCACTTAACATTTTAAACAGCGGGATCTGTTTAATGAGTGTTGTGATATCCATGCTTTTTACCTTGATTGTCTCGGGGTTGATCTCATAATTTTTTGATCTTAATTCCTTTGTAATAAAATTTCAATATATCTTGGTAGGATGATCCTGCCTGGGCCATCCTTCTAGCACCCCATTGACTCATACCAACGCCATGCCCATACCCTTTTCCCTTAAACAGGAATCCACCCTGCCTGGGATATAAATGAAACAGGGTACTCTTGATCCTTGTCTCCCCGATGGAGGCTCTGAACTGATTGCTTGATAGCTCGGAAACACCTTTGTTGGAATAGATCAGGACTTTGGAAAATCGACCGGATCTGGATCTGTTTTTGACTATTATCCGATCCAGTTTGGAAATTCCAAGCCCATATAGATTCAATTGTTTAATGGCATCCCTGTAAGAAAGAAAGTATTCCCATGTTTGTTGCGGTTGCTCCTGGCTGAATTGATCCGGGAATCCATTGAGATAGGGAATTCTTTCCGTACTCCAGACATTGGAAGGATCCTCTGTGTGTCCGCCGCTGTCTGAATGGAAATATGCGATAATGAGTCTTCCGTCATGGGTCATGACCTGGCCCCTTGTCAGATTGACCGCTTTTGTGGATCGTTCTGATTCGTTCTGGATTCCCCCATAAACCTGGGAAGCGGTGGTTGCTTCCAGATCATAAAATGGATGATTGCATTTTTCCCGGATATACAATGCATATGTTCTGGCTGCGACCGCCTGAGCCATCAGCGCATGATCTTCCCAACTGTCCGGCATCTCCTTTGGAACCACTCCGTACAGGTAGTTTTCAATTTCAACATGGTTGATGGCATAGAGGAGGCCATTGCCGGACTCTGTTGTGACGACGAAAGATCCTCGATAGGGTGTATTATTGATGTGTAAAATAGAGGATTCTGAAGTAATGCGGTATGTTGATTTGGATAATGGCTGGTTGTTCAATTTCATTATCCCGTTTCTGGTTGTGAATTGAACCGGACCCCAGCCCGAGTAAATCTTTTTGGGGTCTTTACAATTTGTAACCGTGATCTGATTTCGTGATCTGAATTCAATCCTATCCATTTCCCGTTTAATCAATACCCTTACCCGGGGAGTGGCTTTTGATACAGGTAACGGATGCCGGCGTTTTGTCTGGATTTCGGGTTTGATTTTTCTTTTTTGTGAAAGAAATGGTTTGACAATCTGTATCCATATTTCTGCATCCTTTATATGAATACCGGATGGATAATCCTGAACGTATTTTGAAAACACAACATTTGCTTTTTGATATTCCTGTTTATCAAACAGCAGAATTCCGACCTGGAAAAGAGCCTTTGATGCAGCAGCCGAGTCCGGGAACTGATATATGATCTTGATAAAATTTTTCAGTGCAGCATCCTGATTGTTCAAATAGATGTTTTCGGCATTGGCGATCAGAAACAGCGCACTTGATTTAATATCATTGTCTGTTGAATGGGCGATGATTTCATTCAACAGCCCGATGGATTCAAGATATTTCCCCTGGGACAGGAGAATCTCGCTTGTCGTCAGCATATGTTGATCGGTTTTGGAACCAAAAGCATCTTGACTGGATC
>CAMBQS010000198.1 GCA_945870015.1 Desulfocicer vacuolatum DSM 3385 | reverse complement strand
ATTTTTGCATCCTTTCTTGTTTTTTTATTTGACCGGATGGGCGGTCTTGCCATACTGGAACATATCCTCAAGCCTGTCACCAGCGATCTGATGGGACTTCCGGAAAAAAGTGTTCAGGTTTTCATCAAGACCATTATCCGCAGGGAAAGCGGAGCAACGGAAATTGAGCATCTGAGCTACTCTTACAATAATGTGCAACTGGTGATCAATCTCCTGGTCATGACATTTCTTTCGCCCTGCATCAATGCAACCATCATTCTGTTTAAAGAACGTGGCACAAAAGCAGCCGTTTCGATTCTATCCGCAGTTACGACATATGCAGTTCTGATTGGAACAGTCTTAAATTATGTATGCCGGACATTCGGAATCACATTTACCTGATCAGCAAACTCAGATGGTGAACCAGGATGATCGCATTTCAGTATAAAAGGAGATGAACATGTTACATGAAAAACTAGAAGAAATTATGGAAGCGATCTGGTGTGCGGCTGAAAATAAAACCTATTCCATTGATTCAATACGAAAAAATTGTTCTATTGACTTTCAGGATCATGATCTTGCCGAGCTTGAAAACAAGGGCATGATCATGATCAAGGACAATAACATCATGTTTTCAAAAATCGGGAATTCCCTTGCTCAGGAGATCATTCGCCGGCATCGTCTGGCGGAAGTCCTTGTATCCAGCGTCCTTAAATTAAAAGACGCGGCAATGGAAGAAGTCGCATGCAAGGTTGAACACAGTCTGGTTCCGGAGGTGGAAGATTCCATATGCACCCTTCTTGGTCATCCGGAAATATGTCCGGATGGAAAACCCATTCCTAAAGGACGCTGTTGCAAAAGAAATCAGAAAGAAGTGAGCAATGTCATTGTCCGGTTGACGGATATCAAACCCGGAAAAAAAGGAAAAATCACCTACATCAAGCCGGGAAGCCATTCCAATATGCATCAACTTCTGTCCATTGGATTACGCCCCGGAACCATTGTGACTGTTCATCGGGCAAGCCCTGCTTTCTGTATCAAATTTGAAAACACGGAACTTGCCCTGGATGAAGAGATTGCCAAAAATATTTTTGTATGGGAAATAAATGAGGATCGCTGACTTCCTTTACTTGTTGACCATATCATGTTATATTCCATTCAGTTTACAGATTCCCATGTTCTGATTCAAATTCTGATCATGCCTTATATCGAAAACAGGCGACTCAAATTATAGATGAACCTACTGAAAAAACATCCAACACACTCCATCGGTATATTCATCACACTCTTTTTCCTGGTGATCGGACTGGTCCGGCTTGAGTTCCTGGATATGCTGGAGCTGAAATTCTATGATCTGAAAATCAACATGAAAAGCGATCCAGCGCCTCCTGACGAGATCGTGATTGTGGATATTGACGACAGCTCGATTGAGAAGCTGGGAAGATGGCCATGGCCGAGATCCGTTCTCGCTAGAGGAATTCAAAAAATCAACTCCGCATCTCCCCGAGTAATCGGCCTGAACATTATCTACAGTGAACCGGAAGAACATGCAGGCCTGGATGAATTACAAAAAATTGAAGATATTTTTCTACAGGTCTATCCGGATACATCCAGGGAACCTGCTGCAATGCTTCTGAATGCGCTGAAAGAAGCCCGCATTCGTCTGGATAATGACAGGGAACTGGCATTGGCTATGCAGCATTCCGATAAAATTGTACTGCCGGTTTTTTTTAAAGTGGGTTCTCTCCATTCTCAGCCTGAAGATGATCAGAATTCCCTGATCGAACCATTTTCCCTTGCAAATGTCAAAATTCCTGAAGACCTGAGCTGCCCCAAGGCTGCAGGAATCATCCTGCCCATTTTGCCTTTTCTCAATTCAAGCCGGGGGATCGGTCACATCAACTTCTCAAGTGATTTTGACGGAACGACCCGGAAAGAACAACTGATTTATGAATATCAGGGGCTGTTCATACCCTCCTATGCCCTGACCTTGCTGATTGAATATCTGGATGTGAAACAGGATCAGGTTCAGGTGGATATCGGTTCCTCGATCCGGATCAGGGATATTGAGATTCCCATGAGCATGGACTGCGGGATGATGGTCAATTTCAAGGGTCCCAGCAATACCTTTAAAAAATATTCTTTTTACGATGTGTTAAACGACAAAATCTCACAAAATGTGCTGAAAAACAAACTGGTGCTGGTGAGCACTTCTGCTGCCGGCATCATGAATCCATTCAGTGCGCCGACCGATCCCAGCATGCCGGTCGGAGAACTTACGGCAAATGCGGTATGGACCATGCTGAGCCGGCAGTTTATTCATCAACCCTCCTGGGCGACCGCCGTTGAATTATTATTGATTGTTTTGGTCGGACTTTTACTCATCCTGCTTTTCCCCAGACTAAAGGCATTGACTGCTGGATTGCTTTTCTGGTTCATGCTGACAGCTATGATCGGTCTTTCCTTATATTTTTTCCTGATCAATGGGTTCTGGATACACGTTGTCTATCCCCTTACCCAGCTTGTGATCGGTTATATCGGGGTGATCAGCATAAAATATTTCATTACGGAAACACGAAAAGAAAAAGTGGAAGGAGAATCCGCCGAAACCAACCGGATGCTGGGGCTGTCTTTCCAGAGTCAGGGCATGCTGGATATGGCGCTTGAAAAATTCCGGAAGGTCCCTGTGGATAAGGAGATGAAAGAAGTCCTTTACAACCTGGCCCTGGACTATGAGAGAAAAAGACAGTTCAACAAAGCGGTTTCCGTGTACGAATATATTGAAGAACATGACAAGAAATTCAAGGATGTTGAACAGAAGAAGAAAAAACTGATCAAGGCCAGCGAAACCATGGTATTTGGCGATGGATTCCTGGGTGGTTCCGGATCGGATGGCAATCTCCTTCTGGAAGGATCGGAAACCCGTCCTACCATGGGACGATATGAAGTCATCAAGCAACTGGGCAAAGGTGCAATGGGTGTTGTTTATCTGGGAAAGGACCCCAGAATCAACCGGACAACTGCCATCAAAACCTATCGGTTTACGGATGATTTCGATCCTGAAGAAGCAAAGGAGATGAAGGCGAAATTTTTCCGGGAAGCGGAAAGCGCCGGCACCCTGTCTCACCCCAATATTGTCACCATCTATGATGCCGGAGAAGAGCAGGATCTGGCTTATATCGCCATGGAGTATCTGGATGGTGAAGACCTTCAGGTATATACCAAAAAAGGAAAGCTTCTTCCCATACGAAAAATTATCGATTACATAGCCGATATTGCCGATGGCCTGGACTATGCCCATGAGAGAGGAATTGTACACCGGGATATCAAGCCGGCCAATATTATGCTGATGAAAAACGGAGCCATTAAAATTACCGATTTTGGAATCGCGCGGATCACAGCCAGTTCACAAACCAAAACCGGCATTGTCAAGGGAACGCCTTATTATATGTCTCCGGAACAGATCTCCGGACATAAGGTGGATGGACGATCCGATATTTTTTCAACCGGTGTCATGATGTTTCAATTGCTGACAGGCCGGGTTCCCTTTACCGGGGACAGTCCGGCAGCATTGATGCACCAGATCCTGAACATCCCTCATCCGGATCCTTCAAAAATCAACCCTAAGATAATGAAACCACTGGTAAAAATTATTAACAAAACGCTGGAGAAAGATCCGAACAGCAGATTTCCAAAGGCTTCTATGTTATCTGCAAACCTGAGACAGCTTGGGAATGCAATCGATGCGTTGATCGCCAAACGGAAAACCGGATAAAGGGCATACTCATGGTTGTGATTCAATCCGCCGGATTAACCGATGTCGGCAGAAAACGAAAAGGGAACGAGGATCGTTTCAGTATCAAAGATGAACTCGGGCTGTATATTGTTGCCGATGGCATGGGTGGTCATGCGGCCGGTGAGGTTGCCAGCAAAATCGTGGTTGATACGATCAATGAATATATGGATCGGTTTCAACAGGATGAAAAAGCAGAGGAACTCGAAGACCTGGATCAAACGCTTTCCAAGGATGGCAACCGTCTGCTGTCCGGTATTCATCTGGCAAATAAAAGTGTGTACCAGCTTTCTGAAAAGAATCCAAAACTGCGTGGAATGGGTTCGACGGTATCGGCTGTCCTTTTTGCAGGAAATACATCGATCATCGCCAATGTCGGCGACAGTCCGGTTTATCTGATCCGCAATGGTGAAATCGATCTGTTGTCTGTTCTGCATACGGTTCAGGCGGAACATAAGGCACTTCATCCGGACAATGCCCGGAAAATCAGTGAAAACTTCAATCATGTTCTCACCAGAGCAATGGGGATCAGTGAAACCGTAAAACCGGATTTGTCTGAACTGCAAATCTATAAGGATGATATTCTGATTATCTGTTCGGACGGACTGAGTGACAAGGTCAAGCCTGATGAAATCCGGGACATTGCCATAAGCTGTTCTCCCCGGAAAACCTGTGACAACCTGATCCAGATAGCAAACGACCGGGGCGGAGAAGACAATATCACCCTGATCGTGATCAGAATAGGAAATAACCGGTCGATCATTTTCCATTTGAAAAAATTGATCGATCGGTTTATCAAAATCAGAAAAATCATTATGAACAGATAACAAACCCTATCAGGGTATATTCATTTTATTGACATTCATAGAAAAGAGGTGGAGCATGCCCAGTTTAATCCTTAAATTTAAAGAAGAGGTTGTTCGCAAATATCCCCTTGAAAAAGGATCATCCATCACGTTGGGGCGACGGGAATCCAACGATGTTGTGATTGAAAATCTTGCCGTATCCGGGAATCATGCAAAAATCGATTCGATCGGAGATGGATTTCTGTTTACCGATCTTCAAAGCAAGAACGGGTCTTTTGTGAATGAACAGCTTGTCAAATCCCATTATTTAAACCATGGAGATGTCATCACGATCGGCAAACATTCCCTTGAATTCCGATATGCAGACAATGAGAAAAAACCGTCTCCGGCAAATGCCGGGATGGACCAGACCATGATCATGGACACGGAAAAACATCGGAAAATGCTTGCCTCCACGATGCCCGCTGACCTTCATCCGGGATTAAACAACGTCGGCCCGATCGGGATGCTGTCGGATCTGTCCGGCAAAACTGAAGACGTGATCCTGACCAAAAAAATGACGAAAATCGGAAAAGACCCCTCTTCGGATATTGTTATCAGCGGACTTCTGACCGGGAAAAATGCAGCCACGATCAGCAGAAGACCCGATGGTTATTATATCAGTTATGTAGGCGGCATGGCCAAACCCAAAATAAATGATGAAACCATCAAAGGAGCGAAAAAACTGAACGAGTATGATCTGCTTGAAATCGGTTCATTGAAAATGCAGTTTACCTTTAAAAAGAAATAAGGGGGCAGCTCCAGCGATTCAAGGCGAATTTTCATTGTGCAGAAAATCGCTTATCGTCTTCATGTACAGATCTCTGCCATAATAAAAAATCGTATTGTGATCCGCCTCGGAAATTTTTATCATCATTTTGTCCTGGGCCGGACAGGCTTCATATAATGCAACACCATCGGAAAAAGGAATGATATGATCGAACTCCGCGTGGATAATCCGCGTGGGTCTTTGATTTTTTTTCATCTTGCAGAGATTCCCAATACAATCCTCTTCGGTGATTCCAAGAGTGTCCACATCGATTCCAATAAGCCTCATGAGCGGCAGCGAAAATGCAAAACCGCTTTCGATGATCAATCCGGAAATCTGATCCGGATAAGATGCTGCTATCTCCAGAGCAGACGCGCTTCCCAGAGACCGTCCCATAACCGCAAGAGGCCCTGAAACATTATTCTGATCCAGCCATTCTTTAACAAACAGAAAAATCATGTGCGCATCCCGCAGCATGGAGGTAACGGTCGGAAATCCATCTGACTTTCCGTATCCCCGGTAATCTACCGGGAGAAAATTCATATCCATACGATGATACAGATCCGCCATATCATCATAATCAGAGACAATCTCGCCGTTTCCATGAAAAAATAGAATATTCGGTGATGACTTATCCGCAATGTGAAACTTTGCCCCGACTGCGATACCCTCTTCTACCGGAATCCGGATGTCCGGCGTTGAAGAGGAAAAGCCCGCCGTATCCGGCCGGGGATGAAACAGATAGCCGGACACTTCCGGCCTGTCCAGTTTAGAACAATCAATATGAGATAAATTCATTATTTTTCTCCATTCTGGTGTGGTATATGCCGAATGTGGAAAAAACCTGTTTTCTTTTTATGGTTGCAAAATATCGATTCGATGTCAAGAAACATAGCTCAGAAACATAGCTCTTGGCCGGTCATTCCATGCGAGAAGAACCGGATATTCAATGCAGAAGGATTCAGGATCGATCTTTTTGATAATTAACCATGAAAACCCAAGGATAAAACTTGACACCGGAATTTAAATCTCTTAATTTGTAAGCGTTTTACAAGCGTTTTTATAGTTGGATGGTAAAAGCAAAATCTCCGGCCTGATCCGGTGCATTCACATAGATTGTAACGAATTCAGTGAATTGATATATCAACATAAATATAGAATCATATACCTATT
>CAMBQS010000197.1 GCA_945870015.1 Desulfocicer vacuolatum DSM 3385 | reverse complement strand
AACCATGTCACGGATATTCTGATACGCTTCGGCAGAGGGCTCCTTGCCGTTTTCCGCCTTGTACTTGTCAACCTGCTGATCGATCGCCGTGTTCATGAACATGGCAAGGATAATCGGCGCCGGGCCGTTAATGGTCATCGAAACCGAGGTGTCAGGTGAACACAATTCAAACCCGTCATACAGGGTTCTGACATCATCAATCGTGCAGACACTTACCCCGGAGGTTCCGACCTTTCCATATATATCCGGCCGGATTTCCGGATCATACCCGTACAGGGTCACGGAATCAAAAGCGGTCGACAACCGGGTGGCGGAATGGTTGGCGGACAGAAGCTTAAACCGCTTGTTTGTCCGGCCCGGATCTCCTTCACCCGCAAACATACGGGTGGGATCTTCATCTGTCCGCTTGAGCGGAAACACACCGGAAGTATAGGGAAAACTCCCGGGAAGATTTTCTTCGCGCATCCATCGGTAGAGTTCTCCCGGATCGGTATATTTGGGCAAGGAGATTCTGGGGATCTTTAATTTTGAGAGAGATTCCGTATACAGGGGAACACGGATTTCACGATCCCGGACATTGTAAACCAGCTCGTCCTGACCATATGCGCCTTTGACAGCATCCCATTCTTTCACAAGATTACCGGTTTCCGGATCAAGCTGTTCTTCTGTCTTTTTTACGGATTCATGAATCTTATCAATCATACTCGAATCAGCAGCATGGTTTGTTTTCAAGGTCTCAATGGTTTTTTCAAGATGCCAGATGGTTCGGACAATCTCCGTCTGCTCTTTTGTATATTGGTGATACTTTCTCACGGCATCTGAAATTTCAGAAAGATAACGCACACGGTTGGGTGGAATAATGATCGCTTTTGAACTGGAGTGCTTGGCTTTGGGCCTCGGAAGCTTTGAATCAAATTTCACTCCGGTCTTGGCAGCGATTGCATCCAGAATGCCAAGATACAAAGCGGTAACGCCATCATCATTGAATTTGGATGCAATGGTTCCATAAACCGGCATCTCTTCCGTTGGCCTGTCAAACGCTTTGCGGTTTCTTTGCACCTGTTTTCGAACATCCCGGAGTGCATCTTCACTGCCTTGTTTTTCAAATTTATTGATTGCGACAATGTCTGCGTAATCCAGCATATCGATCTTTTCAAGCTGGGTTGCCGCACCAAACTCGCTGGTCATGACATAAACCGATATATCCACCAGGTCGTGTATCCTGGAATTCCCCTGGCCGATTCCGGCTGTTTCAGCTATGACCAGATCAAACCCGGCAGCTTTGGCAACCAGGATGGCCTCAGACATGGCCAGAGGCACCTCGGAATCCGACTTCCGGGTTGCGAGGCTGCGCATATACAATCTCGGGTTTCCAAGGCTGTTCATACGGATTCGATCCCCCAGCAGAGCGCCCCCTGTTTTCCGGCGCGAAGGATCTCCGCATATAACGGCAACATGAATATCTTCCATATCCATCATCAGACGGATCAGAATCTCATCGGTCAGGGAAGATTTCCCGGCGCCTCCGGTTCCGGTGATACCGATTACCGGAACAGTCCGCTTTCCGATTTTTTCCGTAAGCTGCGCTCTTATCTTTTCCAGATTCCCGTTTTCACGGCTCTTTTCATTTCCGACAAATGTAATCAGATTGGCGATGGAGAACCGGTTGTCTCTTGAGAGGTTTTTCAGGTCAGGGGTCGGAGACATCATGGTTGAAAAATCCATTGCCTCGACCATATGATTAATCATCCCCTGCAACCCTCTTCTTGCCCCTTCTTCCGGTGAATAGATTTTGGTGACTCCATATGCTTCAAGTTCTTTGATTTCATCCGGGACAATCACACCACCGCCGCCCCCGAATATCCGGATGTGAGAGGCATTTTTCTCCCGTAACAGATCAACCATATATTTAAAAAATTCCATATGGCCGCCCTGGTAACTCGATACAGCGATGCCCTGGACATCTTCATCAATCGCTGCTTCCACAATCTCCTGCGCAGACCGGTTATGACCGAGATGAACCACCTCCACACCGGTATCCTGAAGTATCCTCCGCATGATATTGATCGACGCGTCATGTCCATCAAAAAGCGATGTTGCCGTAATCACACGAATTTTATGATTAGGCTTATAAACCTGCACTTCAACTGACATTTTCCTGCTCCTTTCCAAAAACCTGGCTGACACACACAAATTATATTTTTTTTAAAGTCTAATATTTTTTTCTGAATGAATGATTACCCCTGCTGTTCGAGCATACCAAAAATTGTCTTTGTCTGAAAATCAATAAATTCATCAAGCGAGTAATGACGGGTATAATACCAGCGGCGAAAAGCCCATGATTGTCCAAGGATGGATATGTTATGCGCAACCAGATCAATTGTTTTTTCATCCAGTTTCGGCAAATCAGCAGAAGCATTAATTTTCGTGATGACATCAATAAAAATACCGGTTATCCTTATTTCATTTTCAAGAACCTTCTTTTTCCACTGCAATGGCAAAAACTGTGTCACCTGATACATGAGCAATATATGATCTGACATCAGATCGCAAACCAAAAAAAACTCTCTTATTACCTGAGCAAGTGTTTTACGGCCCGGAGTCACGCTGGCAAGAATTTTACCGACACTGACTTCAACCTCCGAATGGATGGCATCACAAACCAGATAGAGAACATCCTCTTTGGATGTCACATATTCATACAAAGATCCAATGGAAAATCCAGATGCCCGTGCAATCTGCCGGGTGGTTGTTTTGTGAAATCCATTTTTGATAAAAAGCTGGACAGATGCATCGACAATCTGCCGCCTTCGATGCTTAACAAGGTCAGGATCTTTGATCTGTGTGGGAACATCTCTGGTTCTGCCATCAGACAGCCTGTCTTCTTCTTTTATGTCTTCGCCTTTCCCCACAGGAACCCCGCCTTTTTTTAGTATTCTGAACGAGCGCTCGGTCAACTTTGCAATTATTATCACTGATTCTGAATATTTGTCAAGATTTTCCGAGTCGTTTACAACGTCTATGCATACAAAAGCCTATTGACACACAATCAACTCTCGAATATAGTAACTAACTAAGAAAAGCAATGGCTTATGATTCAATTTCGAAACGATTAAAAAGCATCACCCCGGCGAAAGCCGATGACCGGAAAAGAACTGAAAATACTGAATTACGGCTTACGTCAGAATGACAACAACAGGCTTTTGAAACTGGCTCTTATCCTCTTTTCATTCAACTCAGGTTAATCTTAAATCTATGGGAAAATATGAAAAAATAATTTTTCAGATACTGCGCGGGACAATCGACGCAAATATCCCTTTTCCCGACCTGGTCGGCTTGTTGAAACATTTCGGGTTTGAAGAACGTATCAAAGGAAGTCATCACATTTTCAGAAAAGCGGGTATTGAGGAAAAGATCAACCTTCAAAAAGATGGCAACAAAGCAAAACCTTACCAAGTCAAACAAGTTCGCAATATCCTTATTACATATAAATTGGAGGTAAAAATCAATGAATAAGTATGAAATCATCATTTACTGGAGCGATGAAGACCAGGCGTTTGTAGCTGATGTGCCTGAACTCCCTGGCTGTATGGCCCATGGCAATACTTATGAAAGCGCACTCGAAAACATCAAAGAAGCTATGGATTTATGGATAAAAACCGCCATTGACTTCAATGATCCTGTTCCAGCCCCCAAAGGCCGTCGTCTTGCCTTCGCATGACAATTTTTTGATCTTCTTCTCCACTGCCACAATCTTTGCTTTTTGTCAGGTAAAATATATGGGTGACTGGTGTCCCCCGCGCCTATTGTTTTACCTCCCATGTTTCCATAATCCCATCCAGAAGGGATGTAATCATCTCCTCCGGTATTCCGTAGACAAAACCACCATCGATTTCACCTTTTTTCAAAGCCTCCGGCTGAAGCCACGACCAGCGTTGCAGCAGATGGAAGTCCAGCTTGCAATGATGATTCTGCATGTTGGAAAGCAGGGCATCGATCCGGAGAAACTGCTTCATTTTATAGAGATGGGCTTCAAACGTTTAATCTCTATAGCCTGGGGACTATTCATTGCATGCCAAAGGTCCCAGTCTTGCTGCAAACCCAGCCAAAAGTCCGCCGACATGCCCAAAACATGAGATAGTCTAAGGGCGGTATCAGGTGTCACTGACCTACGCCCCTTAATGATTTCATTAAGACGCGGATACGACACACCTAAGCTTTGAGCGAGCGCTGTCTGAGTTAGTTCAAGAGGCTTAATAAACTCCTCTAAAAGCATTTCCCCCGGATGTGTTGGAGGACGTTTCTTTGGAAGACATCTACCAATATTATTTTCAGTGATAATCTGTAATTTCGACCTTATAGGCATGGCCTTCCTCCCAAATAAAGCAAATACTATATTGCTGATTAATTCGGATACTATATTGATTTTCTCTATCACCTTTTAGTCGCTCAAGACGATTGCCCGGAGGTATCTGGAGTTCAATGACATCTCTAATCCGGTTAATTTGGTCTAACTTTCGTTGCGCTACAGGCCAAATGGATTATGAACAGCATTTTCTAGCGGCTTGAGAACTATGCCCGTCAAAAACATCCTCTGTGCCTGTATTTTTAAAAGATTTTATCATGGAGCGTATTATAATGGAGTCCATTATAACCGTCAAATAGGATTTGATCTTGTGTGCAAGAAAAAAAGTTCATTCTTGTTAGTAGCTGGTGCCATTATTTTTATCAGTTTCTATTTGACGGAGTACCGGAAATCCCTCTGTTAAGAACAACCGATATCGATTTTCTTGTACCGAATCCAGTGCATATCGAAAGAAAAAGCATAAAGAGCCTGTCCCCTATTTCCTTTGCGTCGGCTGAATTAGCCTTGTTGGGCTGTCAGGTTACAATTAACGGATTGAAGTATTTCTCTGCAATAAGCTGACACTCCTCTTCTGAAAACTTCTCCGATTCCGAAAATGTATTGATTTTCATCAACCCATTTGGTTGCTTGCTCTAATTCAACGGGATCATAATATTTTTTGGCCTCATTACAGCGATGAACCTGTTCAAGTGTAGGCTTGTCTAAGATTACAGCTTTCCATTCGATTTCCTCAGGGTTTTCACCCGAATTTGAAATTACCGAGGTATTGTGTATACGAGTGTTAGAAATTTGCGCATGAACGTTTACGTGTCTGAGCAAATACATTAGATGGACAAGGGGATTATTAGATTCACGAATCATGGCTGGCTTTCCTTGCTGCCCATTTATTTTACAGTCTCTCTTTGCGGCATCCTCTAAAGAATAAAATTCGTTCAAACCAGCCCTAAGGTACGCTGCATTTCGCCAAGGCTCGTATTCCTTGTTAGCTTTGCAGACAAACATCAGTACTGCCTGGGAACGCTCATACATTTCTTGAAAGATATTACTTTCTTTAAGTTCAGTTTCAAGTTCATCATCTAAACGAATGAGAATGGGCATTCCATTCATTTTCGGCAAAGTTGCAAAATTTAGAGATCGGATTGTTTTCATGTTGATTCCGTCGCACCAACCAACGTTGCAAATCAGCGATGCGGTTTTTGCGCCCGCTGTATTTGACTTGCTGATCTTGCTGCAATAGTTCATATTCTTATGCATTTATATTAGATCAAGAAAAACTTGCCTTACAAGTGGAGCAAATCTTTACATTCTTGTCGGATAACCTATTGCCACAATTGCTGCACGTAAAATATGTGCTCTTCATCGAGCCATAAATTAATAAAATAACTCCGAGGAATGTTCCAATAGGAAAAAAGAACAGCGACACAAAACCGATTGTTTGAATCAAACATCCAACACCTGCCATTTCAGTTTTTCGTTTACGTTTTGCGGGGATATTTTCATCTTGTTGCATTTCAACCATCCTTCATTCCTCCTTTTGCAGCTAACGTATAGATTTTTATCCCGGCGTCCCGCTTAACGGTCAGGCAAAAAAACGATATATCCCAGCGGGATGATGGATAAAAATTGGGATTGTAAAGAGATTGTTCCGGGGATTTCCGGGGCGGATTTTATCCATTTTGGGATAAAAATGATGGTCTGCAGGTTTCAAAGATGTATATCTCTCCTGTGACTTCCCTCTGGCCTGTGGCCTGGGGGTCGGTGATTTCTTGTTTGATTTCTTGATTTCTTGTCAGACCAAGCTAAAAGCACGGCAATCAATGATTTAGATAGAAGATAAGGTACTTTTTTATTCTTAAGGTGATGTTTTTGGGGTGAAAAAGTGCGGTTTAAGGAAAAGCAGTCGACTTTTCTTTTTACAATGGAATACGGTGAAGGCTCTGGTACCGGCTGTTTATCCTGTTCCAGCGGTGGAAGTGCAGGTCGGATGAAGCTGTCCCCAATTTCCCTCTAAAGCGGAACTTTACGGAGCGGCTTTTTGCATCCGCACCTGTGAAAGGTTATGCCACTTTGTGAATTTCTTTTGATTCGTATTCAGGAAACATAATTATAGCAGGATGTACATTAAATGCCTTGGCGAGTTGCTCTGCCCTTTTCTTACCAATTTCTAATTTATTGTTTTCAAGCATACTGATATTTTTT
>CAMBQS010000196.1 GCA_945870015.1 Desulfocicer vacuolatum DSM 3385 | reverse complement strand
CCCAGGATTGAACACACAGAATGCATGTTTAAAGGCGGAGATGTATGCCGGTATATCATATCCTGGGATAATCAATTTTCTGCCATCTGGAGGCGGACCTGTAACTATATTGCAGCATTTACATTTGTTGTTTTTCTCGGGTGTGGCTTCCTTTTTCCGGTGGAGCAGTTGTTGAAAGCGTTACCCTTTGCAATGGTGATTGTTCTGATTATCACATTGTTGACAATGGTAGGAGAAAGGCTTGAAAAGAATGAAATGAAGGATAGTCTGAATAATCTCAATGATTCAACAGATCAGTTACTTGAGCAGATTGAGATCAACTATAACAATGCACGGTTGATCAATGAGATTGGTCAGGCTATCAGCATGCATACGGAGCTGGAAGATATTCTAGCAAAAGTGATACAAATTACAGAGAAACGTCTTGATTTTGACAGAGGATTGATTCTGCTGGCAAATAAGGAGAAGACCCGATTGGAATTCCGGGCAGGATTTGGATATCGGGATGATAAGCTGATGTTTCTGAAGAATGCCAGTTTCCATTTAAACCGTTCTGAATCAAAAGGAATTTTTGTTGTTTCTTTCCGGGAGCAGAAGCCTTATCTGATTAATGATATCGATACAATTGGCAATACACTGTCATTGAGAAGTCTTCAGTTTGCTAAAAAACTGGGGTCACAATCCTTTATTTGCTGCCCGATTGTCTGTGATGGAGAACCCTTGGGGATACTTGCAGTGGATAATTTAAAGACCAAAAGACCATTGTTGCAGAGCGACATGAACCTGTTGATGGGAATCGCACCTGTGATCGGGGTAAGCATCCGCAATGCCGAACTTCTGAAGGCGCGGACAGAACAGATGAATTCTATTCTGGAGGTCATGGCCGCCAGCATCGATGCCCGGGATCCTATGACAGCAGGCCATTCACAAAAAGTGAAAGAGTATGCGCTCGGAATCTGTGAAGAACTGGGACTCTCAAGTGACTATAGTGAGGTTGTCGGAGTCGCTGCATCCCTTCATGATTATGGAAAGATTGGTGTTCCGGATTCACTTTTGAAAAAAGAGGGAAAGTTAACGGGTGAGGAGTATGAAATTATTAAAACCCATGCGGAAAAAACCCGGAAGATCCTCTCCCAGATGAAATTTGAAGGCATGTTGCGCCAAGTCCCTGAGATAGCCGGATCTCATCATGAAAAACTGGATGGCAGCGGTTATCCAATGGGATTGAAGGGAGATGAGATTCCACTAGGAGCGCAGATCATTGCAGTTGCAGATTTTTTTGAGGCAATTACAGCCAGCCGGCACTATCGAAATCCCATGCCTGTTGATCGTGCTTTCAGACTTCTCAGGGATGAGGCCAAAATACATTTCCGTGAAAAAATTATCGACGCGTTTACCCGGTATTATACAAAGAAATATAACAAGGGGAAAAATTTAAAACTGGTTTCTTCCTTGTAAGGGTCAGCCAGAGCGTTTTACGCCTCTGCAAGAGATGTTTGGTGTATAGGTAAATCGTCTTGGATCGGAGAAGAAACTTTTGAACTCCTCAAAAAATTCTTCATATCCTCCCACATATTCTTCAAATTTGTACCCTGAATTTTTTCCGGCGATTTCTATTTTTTTTATCCAGTTAAAGGCATCCACCTGAGTGAGTTCACCATAAATAAGATGATGCGGTGCCAGGTTGACTTCAATGTCTGTGTAGTTGAGGTCGTAAAGGAATGAGTATAGTTTGATGCCGGCATATGGATCAAAGTCCGCATTTTTTTCAAGCAGGCTCATGATTCCCAGCATGGATTGTTTTAATCTGTCGGAAAGGCCGAAATGATTGAGACAGTTATAGTCAAGATCGATGAGACAGATAATTCCCCCGGGTTTCAGAATGTCTGTCAGGTTTTTTACAATGTCAAAACTTTTAGATCGATGATACTCCAGAAAAAAGCGAACCCAGATAAAATCAAATAAACCAAGATCGGACAAGGAGTGGGTGATATTTCTCTGCACAAATTTGGTTTTAGGGCTGCCATAGGTTTTTTTTGCGTATTCCATCCTTTCCTTGGACATATCAACGCCTACGGCTTCTCCTTCTTCTCCTACAAGCTTATGGAGAAAAGATGTTGTGACTCCCGCTCCGCACCCGATGTCTGCAACCCGCATGCCTTTTTGGATTCCTGCCCAGGTAGCTTGCTGTATGACTGTTTTTTCGTCGGTTTTGAGAATAAGGCGAGTGATTTCTTCATCATTTTCCATTAAATATTTTTGATCGGACATTGAATCGTATCCTTATGATCTGGGCTTTTCAGATTACCAGCTTCTTGCAGCTTCTTGTGAGATGCCCCTATAACATGGTCTTCAGATTTAGTCAATCCATAGGTACTCAGAATTATAAGTATTATTTATTTTTTTCAGTTATTGTTTTATGTGCCGGGTATGCATAAACAAAGCTTGACGGCAATATATCAGGATGGTATAGATTAAACAATTTTTTTGCATCTGCTGTTTTTTTCTTTCCTGTATTTCATTGCGTTGAAGGCCTGAAACAGAACGGGATGCCTGAACGGATAATGATTTTTTGTGTATTCTGTCTATCCCCCATTTTCGAGGTGTACGGATGAATCCTTCTGATTCAAAAAAATCGTCTGAATTTCAACAAGAGGATAATGATATTTTCTTGGCCAGACTTCAACTGATTGTTGTGATGTCAAAAGCCTATTTAGAAGGGTTTCCTATTGGCAAACATCGGAAACAGGCGATTATCGAGAATGCAAATACTCTTTTTTATATGTCTTTATCCGCAGAGCACGCCGAGGCTGGATCAGATCATCAAGTGAACAAAGACGCTATAAAAACCAAACAGATTTATGAGAAAGTACGGTTGTTGTCTGTGATGGCAAAAGCTTTTGCCGAAGATCGGCTCGTTGGAGAACAAAAGAGAAAAGAACTCCAGGAGAATATTGATTATATATGCGAAATGACTGTTTTCAACAGCAAGATTAAAAATATTGATTTTTTACACGTCGCGTAAATTTGTGCGGTTATATTTCTTCCCTCCTGTCGAACAGCATACCATTTCCTGATGATAGATTGAGATACTGTCCTGAGAATTGCCTGTCACGAAAGATTCCCGATCATACTATTTGAAATCCGAAAAATTTCAGCTCTTGTTGAATTTTAACAATCCATCCAGACTTTTAAAATAATCGTCCGAATACTGGGGGTCTAAAATCCAAAGATTGTAAGATTTTTCAAAGGGGATCTTTTCTTTTTCTGCAAAAGACAGCGGGTAGATTAAAAATGGGAGTTTTTTCTGTGAAAAATAACTTGATAAAAATGCAATAGACTGCGTAACGATTTCCCTGTTCAGATCTTTCGGATCAAGGACAAACATTTTAATGCAATTGGTAAGGTCTGACATATTCAAGGCAGTATCTGTCGTGTTTACAAGAAGGATTGCTTTCAGGGTATCTGCTTTTTTCAGAACAAAAAGGCGTCTTTCTCTCCGGAATCCCAACCGGGCATATTCTTCTGCAAGGGTATGACGATTCACAACATCCGGTTCAAGGTCTAATGCCTGCAGCATGAGCCCACCGGACTCTTTTTCATAAAAACTTTTCAGTTCAAGCAGATTTTCCCGGGTTGGCTTTGAAATACTCCAGGGTTCAGGGAGAGTGTTCGTGCTGTTGGGTGGTTTCCGGAAATGAGAATAGGAAAATGTATCAAGAGAACAAATTTTTGGGTTTTGAATGGATCTGGCCGCCCCTCCAAAAATATGATTTGGAAATTTATTTTCAGGCCGGAAATAACAGATCAGATAATCCATATGATTGGAATGAAGCCTGCAGCAGTCACATATATATTTACCGATTTGATCCAACACAACCAGCCCTGCTCTTATCTGTGCGGACTTGATCGCCGCATGATGATGAATCAACCATGTTTTTTCATAAAATCTCAGCATGGACATATGGCCCTTGATAGAGCCGTTTTCCTGATAAATAAAATGGGTCGCGATTGTTGGATTTTCTGTATACAGTTTCTTATAGGTTTCTTTTATTGTTTCCTTGTTTTCACTGATAAAATTATATTTTCCAGGATAGATAAATCCGGTTTGAAAGAAAAATTCCCAGAGTTCATCCATATCCACTTTGTTGCTGACATAAGCGTTCTGGTTAGCCTTCTGATGGAGAAGGGCGAGGAGCGATCGATGTTCTGTTATATCAATATCCAGAAATGCCAGACCGCATTTGATATATATTCCATTATGATCATCTTTGACATTCTTTCTGTAGACAACCTGCGCCCTGCATTGAATTTTAAAATTGCCTGCAAAACGGATTTCAAGGGCTGGAATAATCATTCCAGCCAAAAGGCAGGATTGATTTTTATTGTCTTCAACGGAAAAGCCGGAACCGGATATGTCAACCACCCTCAAATTAAATTGTTTTTGTGTCAATGGGTGTGTAAAAACAATATCCGGTGATGGGTTTAACTGTAAACGATGGCTGCGGTACTCTTTGGGTTTGAATCGTTGCGCAACATGGTTCAATGGTTCAAGGACATACTCTCTTTCCTTCCGGCCGGTCCTTTGTTTCAGTATCCTGCATTCACCCGAATATAAATTTTCTTGAGAATTGGAAAAAACGATATTTACTTTTGATTTGGGATTGATCCATTGAAAGGTCTGCGGAGGATCAGCCTGTAATCCGATCCGAAACGATTCAGCGGTGAAGTCCAGCAGCTCTCCTGAAAAAAAGACACTGTTTTGTATCAATTGTGTTTTCAGGTTTGTGCATGCAAGACGGCCGGCTTGTCTTGTTTGTGTTTCAATACTGGTTTCAGGAAGTGTGAGGCAGATCCCTTTTCTATTGATTTTCCGGAGGGAGGCAGGAACGGAAATAAGTTTTTTCCCATTGGAAATCGTAAGATTATGAAATCGGAATGCGTCTGTAATTTTTTCAGTCTGGTTTATCTCCTGCCAGAGGCAAACCAGGTATTGATTTATACAGGGTTGAGGGGTTGCCTGAATTGTGATTGTTTGATCATATACCTGATGCTTGAAATGGATAAAAACGGATTTACTCTGGAAGTTCAGGTAATTTAATCGATTGATCAGGTCTTTTTGTTTGATTTCATTTTCAATAATGGACAGGGGACGGTTTTCATTTTTATTCTCAATTGGTTGGGCATGTGGAGGATCAGGAGCTTTCGGTGTTAAGTCTGCTTTGGTTCTTTCAAGATAGTCCATTTATATCCTCACACAATATGGTTCAGGATTGGCGTTTCGGACCACCCGGTTTATATAATGATTTTGAAAAATCATAAAACCATGCTCTTTCGCAAGCTTTTCATAAAATTCATTATGGACCCAATGTTAAAAAAAAATTGTGTCTCATAAGAAAAGAAACCACTATATCTTGTTGTTAGTATGGAATTGTTCACTTGTCAACAAGAAAGAATAATTCATTGTATCGAGACACATGCAATTTTTATACACAGTATTTTTATGAATAATATCCCATTTAATTACGGAATTTTATGTCATATTATGAAAATCAGAATTCAGCCCATTGTGAAAAAATAAACATAATAACCGGTATTTTTTTTCATTTTTTTGAGCGGGATTGCGGAATCATGATTGTTTTCTGCTGGATTTTCCGGGTTTGATCTGTTTCAACAAAAATTTTTTCTTTTGTAAACGGATTTTCCTGGGTGTAATACATCAGCGTGGAATAAGTGGATGGTGTGGGGGTAAAAATCTGAATTTGTTCCGGGTGGATCTGTAATTTTTGGGAAGCGTATTTTTGAAGTGAATGCATATCTTTTTCATGGCACCCGGGATGAGCTGCAATCAGGTAATAAGTGAGATATTGATTTTTGCCTGCCAATTCGGATAATCGAAAAAAAAGATTTTTAAATTTTAGGAGCGACTGGTGGTTTGGTTTCCCCATGAGTTTCAGAACATGATTTTCAATATGCTCCGGAGCAATTTTCAGTTGTCCGGACACATGGAAGTTTACGATTTCTTCAAGATATTTGTTTCCCCATTTCTGATCGGATAGAACGAGATCATACCGGAGGCCGGAGGAGATAAAGACCTTTTTCACTCCTTTTATCTTTTTCAGCTTTCTGAGCAGATGGATCTGCCTTTTGTGATCCGGTCTGAGGTTCGGACAGATATCAGGAAATAAGCATCTTTTATCTGTACAAGCGCCCTGAGTAATTTTTTTTTTACATTCAAAACCATACATATTGGCAGTCGGGCCGCCTGCGTCCAGTATATTTCCATGAAAATCATTGTACCCGGCAAGCTTGGTTGCCTCTTTTACAATGGATTCCTCACTCCTCCATCTTACCGTTCGTCCCTGATGCACTGAAATTGAGCAGAAATTGCATTCACCATAGCAGCCCCGGTGAGTTGTTAAAGAGAATTTGATTGTTTCCAGCGCTTTTACCGTGCCGTCTTTTTTATGAATCGGGTGAAGATCTCTTTGATAATCCAGATTGTAAACAGCGTCCAGTTCACGCTGGGAAAGATAGGTGTTGGGAGGATTTTGAATCAGATACCGGTCTCCATACTGCTGGTACAATCCTTTTCCCGTGATAGGGTCACAGTTG
>CAMBQS010000195.1 GCA_945870015.1 Desulfocicer vacuolatum DSM 3385 | reverse complement strand
CCGATCAGAGAGTAATTGAATCTGAAAAGGCAGCGGAAACCATGAGAACCGCTGCCAAACAATATATGGACAATGCCAATGCTTTATTAAAGGATCAGAATGAGGCGATGGTCGCGGAAATTCAGGCAGGCGCAACTCCGGAAAAACTGGCGGAGCGTCTCACCAAGATCAATCTGGTGAACGATCTGATCGATCATGGCAACGCAGCCCGGATTGCCAATTTACAGTCCCGTGCCCAGCGGGACAACAATATCATGAAAGAGGGGATTGCTTCGGTTTTTCCCGTGATTGAAAGTAAAGGCCAGGAGCTGGATGCCATTACGCGGCAGGCAGCCAACAAGCAGCAGTTGCGGGAAATCATGACCGCAGCCGCCACCTATAAAACCGCCATGCAGGAATATTATGATGATACCACAGAGCTTGACCGCATTGCCGTGGCTCGGGCGGAGACCGGCAATAAGGCTCTGGAAGTGGCTGGCGGCCTGATGAAGGCAGCCGCTGAACAGACCACCACAATCGCCGGTGGAGCAGCCGTATCCCTTGGAAACGCTTCCACGGTGGTGCTGATTGGCGTGCTGGTGGCCCTTGTAGTGGGTATTCTACTGGCAGTGTTCATCACCCGTTCCATCACCATACCCATCCGGAGAATCAGCGATGGTTTGAGCCAGGGCGCGGAGCAGGTTTCCGCAGCATCCGGGCAGGTATCCTCCTCCAGCCAGTCTCTGGCGGAAGGCGCGTCCGAGCAGGCAGCATCTATCGAGGAGACTTCTTCTTCCCTGGAAGAGATGTCGTCCATGACCAAGCAGAATGCGGAAAATGCAGGCCAGGCCGATACCCTGATGAAAGAGTCCAACCAGATTGTTGGACAGGCCAATGAATCCATGAATCAATTGACCATATCCATGCAGGAGATCACCAAGGCAAGTGAGGAAACATCGAAGATCATCAAGACGATTGATGAGATTGCGTTCCAGACCAATCTTCTGGCATTGAACGCAGCGGTTGAGGCAGCCCGTGCAGGAGAAGCAGGTGCAGGGTTTGCCGTTGTGGCGGATGAGGTCAGAAACCTTGCCATGAGAGCGGCGGATGCAGCCAAAAATACAGCCAATCTGATTGAAGGTACCGTGAAAAAGGTCAGCGGCGGTTCGGAACTGGTAACCCGCACCAGCGATGCTTTTGCCCAGGTAGCGGAAAGTTCCAAAAAAGTAGGAGAGCTGGTAGGAGAGATCTCTGCTGCATCCAAAGAACAGGCGCAGGGGATTGAGCAGGTCAATAAAGCTGTAACGGAGATGGACAAGGTGGTTCAGCAGAATGCAGCCAATGCAGAAGAATCCGCATCTGCTTCAGAGGAAATGAATGCCCAGGCGGTTCAGATGAAGTCAACGGTAGAAGAGTTGATTGCCATGGTCGGCGGATCAGGGAATCGGAATGCCATGACCGCAGGAGGCTATTCAGCCAAAACCGTATTCCATAATCCCGCTCATGGCAAATCTCTGAACTCTTCCGGCAAAAAGGTCAGAAGCAAACCACTTTTGTCGCACAAAAACAAGGAAACCGATCCGGAGAAATTCATGCCCATGGAAGACAATTTTTCCGATTTTTAAAACAAACATTCATAGAATCCCGGGCAGGAAAAAAAATCTGCCCGGGAATTTTAAAAGGGTCTCAATTCAGGAGCAGCCATGGCTGGGAAAGATAACCGCGTCGGAGAGATGATCGAAAGCCTTTCTCTTCAGGTCTGTATGCTTGAAAAGGGTGACATCCCTGAAATGGGCAAAACATATGAAGCGATTTCAGAGATTGAAAAGAGCATGCCGGACTGTCCTTGCGCAGTATTTACCGATATTATTCAGGGGATCAAACAATATCTTGACAGGCTTGTATTGAATGAAACAACAGAAAGCAAACCGCTGGAAGAAGGTGTCGAAGCACTTCAGGCCATATGGAGGGATATCAGCAGCGGAAGGGAGTTCATGTTTGATGTTACGGATGTACTGGAAGGTCTTGGATATGTGCCGGAAGACCTGAAAAAAACATCCGGTAGTGAAACCGGCATAACCGGAATTGAGGAGACCCATGAATGTAAACCTGAAGCTACACGAAGCACAGGGTTGACAGAGGAGGATCTTGAAATTCTGCGGGATTTTATTGTTGAATCCAGAGGGAATCTTGAAATTGTAGAGCTCAATCTGATTGAGCTGGAACAGAATCCGGATGATATGGAGATTATCAATGCCATATTCCGGTCTTTTCATACGATCAAAGGCGTATCCGGGTTTCTCAAACTGGATAAGATGAACCGGTTCTGCCATCATACGGAAAGTCTGATGGAAAGCGCCCGGTCCGGGAAACTGACCATCAATGATGAAGTCGCCGATCTGATTCTTGAATCAATCGACACGCTCAAGCTGATGATGGATGAAGTGGAAAAGTGTCTTGAAACCAGAAAAAATACAGCTTTCGATTATATCGATGTTGAAAAGCTGATTCAGAAAATTCAGGTTGTTAATACATCCGATGGAAACAAGACACCGCTTGGAAAGATTCTGGTGAATTCCGGTGTAATCACCGAAAAAGGACTCCGGGAGAGTCTGAAAATACAGAAGAAAAATCCGGAACAGAAGCTGGGTGAAATCCTTGTCAGAGATCAGAATGTCGAACCTGAAGCCATCAAATCCGCTCTGAAGGCACAGACTTCCGGGAAACGCGCAACCAGCCTCCAGGTCAAGGTGGATACGGATAAGCTGGATAATCTGGTGGATCTGACCGGTGAACTGGTCATTGCCCAGTCCATGTTCAAACAGCTTGGCCTTACGCTGGCAGCGGACAATCAGATTTATTTTCATCAGCTCAACCAGGTTACACAGGCGGTTTCGGCGATCCAGAAGATCGCCATGTCCATGCGGATGGTTCCTATCAAGAACACCTTTCAAAAGATGGTCCGGCTGGTAAGAGATCTTGCAAAAAATTCCGGGAAGGAAGCGGATCTGTCCATGTCCGGTGAAGATACGGAAATTGATAGAAATGTAGTGGATGAACTCTATGAACCCATGGTGCATATGATCCGGAATTCCGTGGATCATGGACTTGAATCTCCAGCAGAAAGGGAGTCTGCGGGGAAAAACCGGAAAGGATCAATCTACCTGCGTGCTTTTCAGAGGGGAGGAAATATTGTCATTGAAATCGAGGATGACGGAAGGGGACTGAACAAAGACAGGATTCTTGAAAAGGCGATTGAACGGAACCTGATCACTGGAAATGAGAACCTTTCTGAAAAGGAGATTTATGATTTTATCATGCATCCCGGGTTTTCAACGGCCAAGGAGGTTACCGACATATCCGGGCGGGGCGTTGGAATGGATGTGGTCAAAAAGGGCATTGAAAAACTCCGGGGCCGGCTGGAAATTCATTCCACAGAAGGAAATGGTACGGTTTTCACCATCTCGCTTCCACTTACAATGGCGATTGTCGAGGGAATGCTGGTTCGGGTAGGAAAGGAGAAATATATCATTCCCACCCATTCCATCATCCAGTCCTATCGTCCGGACCGGAAACATTGCCACACGGTTGAAGGGAAGGGAGAGATGGTGCGTCATCGGGAAAACCTTCTTCCGCTTGTCCGGATTGGGCGGTTGCTCAATGTAAAGGAAGATAGTACCGATCCATGGGATGGGATTGTGGTTGTCGTGGAAAATCATGGCACACAAAAAGCCCTGCTTCTGGATGAGCTGCTGGGCAAGGAGGAGTTTGTCATCAAGAACCTGGGTGAAACCTTCAGAGATATCAAAGGCCTTGCCGGAAGCGCCATACTCGCTGACGGTAAGGTCGGTCTGATTCTGGATATGGCGGGGCTGTTTCAGATTGCCGTTGCGTAATCCTGGTTTTTGATGAAACCATTCATACAAATATCATCAGGAGAATGAAATGGGATTGAAAATTCTGGTAGTAGAGGATGATTTCACAAGCCGGAAGGTGATGTGCGGAATGCTGAACCCTTATGGTGATTGTGATATTGCGGTGAATGGGAAGGAAGCAGTCCGGGCATTTAAAGAGGCATTGGATCACGGGAAAAAATACGATCTGATCTGCCTGGATATCATGATGCCGGAAATGGATGGTCAGGATGCGTTAAAAGAAATCCGGAGAATCGAGCGGGAAAGGGATATTATCGGTTCCGATAGCGTAAAAATCATTATGACCACAGCCCTGTCTGACAGCAAAAGTCTGATTAAGGCCTTCCGGGAGCAGTGTGAGGCGTATATTGTGAAGCCCATACGAAAGGAAAAACTTCTCGAACAACTTCATCTTCTTGGACTGGTGCCCCCCGGTAGCAATCAATAATTCTTGTTTATAATTCTCCTCTTGAGGAAAGCAAACAATTCCCCCTTGAGGGAAGCGTACAATTCCCCCCTTGAGGGAAGCAAACAATTCCCCCCTTGAGGGAAGCAAACAATTCCCCCCTTGAGGGGGGTTGGGGGTGTAATATGGATTCATCCCCTGTAATTATTTTTTTTTATTATAATAAAAAACACCCCCCTGGCCCCCCTCAAGGGGGGAATACTATAGGCCCCCTCAAGGAGAGAATGCTATAGGCACCCTCTATTGGAGAATTCCTTTTGGCACCCTCAAGGAGAAAATACTATAGTGTTGGAAGAGCACCATTCTTCAGGATAAGGAAAATATAATGGATAAGCTGAGCAACAGGCAGTTCACCAAATACTGTGATCTGGTTTACCGGGAAGTGGGCATCAATCTCACCGAGGAAAAACGGGAGCTGCTCAACGCCCGGATTGCAAAGCGGCTGCGGACACATGAGGTTAACCCGGATGTCTATTATGGAATGATTCAAAACGACCCTGGGGAACTGACGTTGTTTCTGGATGCTGTGACCACCAACCATACATTCTTTTTCCGGGAGTCGAAAAGTTTTTCATATCTGGACAAAAGCCGTTCGGATATCTGGTGTGCTGCGTCTTCCAGCGGAGAAGAACCCTTTTCATTAGCTATTTATTGCCTGGATAGGGGGTTCAGACCATCCATTATGGCAACCGATATTTCCGTTACCTGTTTGGAGAAAGGAAACCGGGGCATCTATCCCATGCAGAGTGTGGCCAATATTCCGAGGCATCTCTTGACCGGTTATTTCCAGAGAGGACATGGAAAGTTCATGGATCATGTCAAGGTCAAGGATCAGGTACGGAATCTGATAGATTTTCAGCGGTTCAATCTGATTAAAGACACGCCCAAAGTCAAAACCTATGACATTATCTTCTGCAGGAATGTCATGATCTATTTTGATAATGAGACAAAAGAGAAGGTGGTCAACAAGCTGGTCAATGTGCTGCGGAAAGGCGGTTATTTTATCATTGGCGGTTCGGAAAGCCTGAGCGGGTTGACTCATCCTTTGAAATATATCGAGCCAAGTGTGTATCTAAAAGCATAATGCTCTATGGGGATGAAAAAATGGGGAAAAAAATAAGGGTACTGGTAGTTGATGATTCCGCAATTGTACGAAAGGTTTTTACCGAGGAATTATCCAGAGAACCGGATATTGAAGTGGTTGGAACCGCACCCGATCCCTTTGTCGCAAGAGACAAGATCATGAAACTGGAACCGGATGTGATTACGCTCGATATCGAGATGCCCCGTATGGATGGAATCACTTTTCTCCGGAAGCTCATGAAGTATTATCCTCTTCCGGTGATCATCGTCAGTTCGTTAACCCAGGCCGGAAGCAAGCTCGCTCTTGAAGCGCTTTCCATCGGCGCACTTGAGGTGATCTCAAAACCATCTGCCGCATATTCCGTCGGGGACATGAGCGTTCAACTGGCAGATAAAATCAGGGCGGTGGCCGGGATTCGTGTTCAGAAAAAAGAGGAAAATGAGTCAAAAGCTGTTCCTGAGAAGGCCGCGCTTCCTTCAAGATATCTTGCGGAAACCACCAACAAGATTATCGCCATTGGTGCTTCCACCGGAGGTACGGAAGCGCTGAAGACAGTCTTGACCAGTATGCCGGTCAATTCTCCTGGAATTGTCGTTGTGCAGCATATGCCGGCGCAGTTCACCACCTCTTTTGCCGAAAGGCTGGATTCTCTCTGTGCATTGAGGGTGAAGGAAGCACAGGACGGAGATACGGTTGTCAACGGGCTTGCCCTGATCGCTCCGGGAAATTTTCATATGCTGCTGAAAAGAAGTGGTGCCCGTTACTATGTCAATGTGAAAACCGGCCCGCTGGTACACCATCAAAGACCGGCTGTTGATGTTCTGTTTAAATCGGTTTCGCAATATGCCGGTTCCAATGCAATCGGGATCATCCTGACCGGTATGGGGGCGGATGGGGCTGCCGGAATGGTCAGCATGAAGGAAGCTGGAGCCAAAACCATTGCCCAGGATGAAAAAAGCTGCGTGGTCTTTGGAATGCCCAAGGCAGCCATTGAAACCGGAGCAGTGGATAAAGTTGTCACCCTGGGGAAAATCGCGCAGACTGCGCTGAATATGTATTAAACTAATAATCAATAATTAATTGTTAAGTTAGCTTCTATTTCCGGAAAACGTTTCTGTTTTAGACAGCTTCCACACACACACCTCATTTTTCCCTGCCGGGGGAATGATTGTAAGTCCCTTGCCCACTAGTTTTTCTGCAATTTTA
>CAMBQS010000194.1 GCA_945870015.1 Desulfocicer vacuolatum DSM 3385 | reverse complement strand
CATTAAAAAATTTGGAATAGATTTTTTTTTGCTCTCCGCTGCGGATAATATCTTTTCCCTTCACGACCGCACCGATAATAATGCCAATGATAATAAGTACAATGGCCATTTCAATCAGTGTAAACCCTTTGCTGTCTTTAATGACAGTTACTATCCGGTTCAGGAATCGCATCACCTGCCTCCTTTTGCACAATGGGATTGTTTGCTTTTAAAAAGATGGTTATTGAAACACAGCGTGTTCAGATCCAGAGTGTTTTCACCTTTGAATCCGTAATCACAAGATGAAAAAAACGAGTATTTTTGCGTTTATGATAGAGATGCAGAAAAGCGGAAGCGACAGCTTTTTCAACACAGCTCAATGAAATAATTCAAGTAATTGTTGTGATATTTTTCAAATCAGGTTGGGATCATGATCTGCGTTTTTGAATTTTCCTGATTTGGTTTCGATTTACGGTCTTGCAAGTTGATATTGATCGGCAGAATGAAGGGTCTTGTTTGAAAATGAAGATATCGCCGATATTTGTCAATGATTATAACATAATCCTTCATACTGTCAACTGGAAAGATCATATGCCCTTTGGAGATGAAGCGGAGATAAATAATATTTGACATACATGAACGGGTATCTTACTCATAAACAACAAAAATGATTAGAACCGCTAAGACTTTATCATGTTGATTATCTGGGAAAAGGGTTTTTAGAGAATGAAAATTGGACGTGAGTTATTAGACTTGACCGAAGAAACAGCCACAATACTGTATGATGAATCTCAAAAACAGGGATCTGTTGTGGAATTTGAGATTGAAATGCCGGAAGAGGTTTTACTGGATTCGTTTACCATAAATGGTGTTGTCACAAAAAGTGACTATATCCGGAATAATGGATCAAGCGGGTATCTGACCGAACTGAAAATTGGAGATCTTTCCGTTGAAAATAGAAAGATACTGGCTGCTTATGTTGCTTTTTTAAAACAGGAAAAAGAGTTGGAAAAAATTCATATTGATTATGATGCAATTCAGAATGCGATCCATAAACTGAGCCAGAGTTTTTTTCAGATCGTATCGATTGCAGAACAGTTAAGCGGTAAGCCCTCAAAAAAGATTACCCTTCACTGATTAAAGATAAAAACAGTTGTGCTAGATTATATCTTTGTGGAAGAGGAGCTGCCTGGTTGATGGTAAATAGAAAATCTTCAGAATTTGATGTGATTATTGTCGGAGGCGGTCCAGCAGGTTTGTTTGCTGCCTATTACCTTTGTGAGCATTCCAATCTTACTGTGTTGTTGATTGAAAAAGGGAAAGGGGTTCTGAGGCGAAAGTGTCCAATATCCGATACACGGGGATGCATGAAGTGCAAACCTTGCAATATCCTCTCCGGTATTGGGGGGGCAGGTCTTTTTTCTGACGGAAAACTCAATTTTATTCATAAGCTCGGAAAAACCGACTTAACCCAGTTTTTACCGGTTTCATCCGCTGTTCATCTTATAGATGAGACAGAGCAGATATTCAATTGTTTCAATATGGACGGACCAATCTATCCTTCGGATATGGAGGCTGCCAGGCAAATTCGCAAACAGGCGAAGATCAGGGGAGTTGATCTGCTGCTGATCAAACAGAAACATCTGGGGAGTGATTTTTTGCCGGGTCATATTGCCGGCATGACCGACTATATCAAATCAAAAGGAGTCATAATCCATACCTCGGAAGAGGTGAAAGATATCCTTGTTGACAAGAATGCTGTAAAAGGGGTCGTAACCAATCGGAAACAGTATTTTGCTGAAAATGTGATTCTTGCACCGGGCAGGGTTGGATCAAACTGGATTGTCGATCTGGCTTCCCGATATCATATTGAACTCAGTCAACGTGGAATTGAGGTCGGGGTTCGCGTTGAGGTTCATAATGATATTATGCATGATCTTTGCGAAGTGATTTACGACCCCACTTTTTTTATTCAAACCAACAAATATGATGATGAAACAAGAACTTTCTGCACGAACAAGGGAGGTTTTGTCACCCAGGAAAGCTATAGCAACCTGGTGTGCGTAAATGGACATGCCTATCGAAATAAAAAGTCTGATAACACAAACTTTGCATTTCTTTCCAAAGTGATTCTGACCGAACCGGTTACGGATAACCAGGCATATGGAGAATCCATCGGAAGTCTGGCCACCCTGATTGGCGGAGGGAAACCGTTGCTTCAACGCTTCGGTGATCTCAAGCGGGGAAGACGCAGCACATGGAATCGGGTAAAAAAAGGGTATATTGAACCCAGCCTGAACGATGTTGTATGCGGAGATATTGCAATGGCGCTTCCGGAAAGAATCCTGACAAACATCATTGAAGGATTGAGTAAATTGAACTGCGTGGTTCCGGGGGTGTCTAATGATGAAACATTGCTGTATGCCCCGGAGATTAAATTTTTTGCAACCCAACTAAAAACCAATAATGATCTGGAAACCAGGATCAGCGGAATGTATGTTGCCGGAGACGGGCCAGGGGTCGCTGGAAATATTGTTTCCGCCAGTGCAACAGGATTGATACCTGCCAAGGCAATACTCAGGAAAACTTCCTGAAAATTTTACGGTAAAGCCATTTCCCTGATTCCGGTTGGCCTGGAATGGACGGGCTATTTTGTTGACAAGTTGTCTTTTTTAGTGTAAACACTGTTAACAGGAAAAAACTTCGATATATTCATATATATCTTCATTGATTGTTTTTGGGGGAACAGGCTATGTCAGGACATGAGAAACGAACCGGATCCGATCGAAGATCCGGAATTGACAGACGTCAGATGAAACCATTACGCCTGAAAAATACCTATTTTTTGGAGCGCAGGCAATTTTTGACAGACCGAAGATCCGACATCGAGCCCAGAACCGGATGGACACGCATCAATAAATGGAGCAGTGCGTATATCGGTGTTACCATTGCAGAAGCAGCAAACCAATAATCCTTAATCAAGAGATTACTTTACTTTTGTCTCCCAGATTTTATTATGCCATGCGATTTCCCGTTTTTCTACAGTTTCAACAAAATAATCGATATTTTTCATCGCCCGGAAACCCTCATAGCCTTCATAAATAAAGTCGATAATTTTTCCAACTCCAACCAGGTGAGCTGCGGTGCGGATGGTTTTTAAGGAAACAGCAACGATCCATTTCTGACTAAGCCGATGAAAGGTTTTTGTCACATCGGTACTCAACCGGATTTGATATAATCGCTGATTATAATTATCGAGACCGCAGTAGACCTTTTGATATTCCTTCATGGTTAAATCTGTTCCTGTATTGAAATGAATCATTTGTTCAACCATACGGTTGTCCAGCTCATCGGTCAGCTCGTGCAGTTCAATGACCTGATTTACTGCCGCTATGATGCCTTTATAGATTTTCCCTCTGAGTAATTTATGCAGTTGCTTGATGCTGGTATCCCGGAAAGAAAAATCATCTGGTGCATAGAGTTTTTCGAAAAAAAAGACACCGATTTTTGTGTATTCAGGGTCACTTTTTAAATCCGCATAGGTTTGATTCAACCGATTGGACTGAAAGGCCTGGAGGACTCGTTTTTGACGTATAAATTCATCCGGGGTCGCTGATTTTTTCATTAACTGTATCCCGATTCACTTTTTTTTTGATTTCTCTAGTTTTTCCATTCTTTTGGTTAATTGATCGATTCCGGCAGCAAGGTCTTCCACCTGATCTTTGGAGGCCAGATTCATCACACCGAGAACGTCACTGATCTGTCTGTCAATACTTTCCCGAATCCAGGTCTTTAAAGAGTCCGTATATCCGACAATCTCTTTTTTCAGGTTTCTTCCTTCGGACCGGGAAAGCTCCTTGTCTTTGACCAGCAGCGTCACCAGTTTATCAACTTCATCTTCAGCCATGGTTAATGCACCCTGCCAGAGAGAGACATATTTTTTGGCATAATCGCTTAGCGTATCTCCTCCTTTCCGGAGCAGATCCATTAATACCTTGGATGAGACAACCTTGTCCTGACTGCTTTTATCCCGGGCAATCAGTTGTGAGACAATCGATGTGGTAAGATCCTCACCTGTTTTATTATCGATAATGCAAACCTCTTTGCCGGACTTGATCAGTTTCGCAAGATTGTCCATGGATATATACTTTTTATCTGTCGTGTCATACATTTTCCGGTTGGCATATTTTTTAATTTTATGCATTTGACGCTCCTGTGCGATAACGTTCCATTCATACAACACATACTTGTTTTAAGACAGTATCATTTCAGCCGGCAGAGAGGATATTTTGAATTGATAATTCCCTATGACTCAACCTGTTGGGAAACGGCCAGGTCTTCTGTTTCCGGAACCGGTACTTTTTTTATCTGCTGAACTTTTCGAGCCTGTATCTTTTCCATCTCTTTGATCTGCTCGATGTGCATCCGCTCCATCTCTTTTACTCTTTTGGCCTGACGTTTTTCCAGTTCACTTACCTGATCATTCAGCGCATCCATGCTGGAAGTCAGTTTTAAGACCTGTTCTTTTGTGGGAAGGTTCATTGCACTTAAAATTTTATTGATTTGTTCATCCATGTTTTCGCGAACCCATTTTTTGTTATCTTCCATCCACTTTTTAAGGGTGTTTTGTTTTTTATCGGTTTTTTTAATGGGCTTTTCTGGTTTTGATAAATGGCTGAGAGTTGTCTTGGTAATATCTTTACCATCTTTGCCGGCAATGACTTTTATTTTCATTTTTTTCCCCAGCATCTTAGCAAGATCCTCTTTTTTAATATATATTTTCTTTGCCTCATCAAAATACCGTCCGTTTGCATATTGTTTGATTGTTACCATGAAATTCTCCTTATTGATTTGTATAAGCGATCATCCGTAATCCATATTTCAAAAAGAAAGAGCTTCCTGCTGTTTTTTTGTTCCGGGGCAGCAGGAAGCTTGGGTCAACCCTTAACTTGAAACTGGCAATTTCGTAAAGGATCCGTTCTGTTACTTGTTTCTCAAAAAGCGGTCATTACTTTTTTATGCAGCATATTGTGAATTCAAGGTTTCAACCTTTTTATTCAGTGCCCTCATGCTTTGATTCAAATTCTCGATATCTTTTTTGCTCGGCAGATTCAATTTGTTGGGAATTGATTTAACACGTTTTTCAAGATTGATCTCAATGGATTTTTTACCTGGAATCTTATCGATGGATTTTTTACCGGTTTCCAGAAGGTCTTCCACAACAAGACGAGCGTCTTTTTCGACTTTCTGCAAGATCTCTTTCCCGTTTTCAAAATAACTGTCCATCTTTTTCCGTGTATCCGTCTTTATATCTTGAATATACTCTTTTCCATCATCCAGCAGGCTGGTGATTGTTTTACGCGGATTTTTCTGCGCTTTCTTCGCAAAAGATTTTCCGTCTTCCACGTAAGAATCAATTTTTTTTCGGGCATCCTTTCTGGTATCTTGCAAAAAATCTTTGCTGTCTTCAATCAGACTGTCAATTGTTTTGCGCGGACTTTTTTTGAGATCCTGAAAAAAATCTTTCCCGTTTTGAATCGGTTTTTGAATCAATTTTTGATTGATTTCATTGGCCGTATCAGAAAAGCTGTTTTTCACATCTTTGACTGCATTCATCGTATAGAATTTGGATTTTCGAGTTGTTTTTTTACCGGTTGTTTTTTTGCTTGCTTTTTTTTCAGTCATTTTTTTTGTCCCCTGATATTTTTTGTTATTTGTTTGCTTTTCCATTTCAAAGCTCGTAACCTGTTTCTATAACGCATTGCGTCATGCCCCGGAATATGACGCAATGCGTTATGGATGTCAAGCGGTTTTTTTTCTTTTTTTAAAAAATAGTAAACCAAACCTTGAAATACCCACATAATTTGGTATTGTAGGCAAATATTTTTAGACACTTGGCACCCACTATGCGAGGAGGCGTTCAATGGCAGAGAGAATGACAAATGCAGATAATTTCTGGTTGTGCATGGATGAACCCACGAATCTGATGGTGATTACCGCTTTCATGGAGTTTAAAGAACCGGTTGATTTCAAGCGCCTTCAGGCTACCATTGATTGTCGACTTGCCTCTTTCCCGCGGTTTCAGATGCGGGTTGTCAGGCCAAAATCCGGGGTGGGTATGCCAAGCTGGGAGATGGATCCCAATTACGACCTTAGATCCCATGTTCAACGAATTGCGTTGCCTTCACCAGGGGACAAAAAAGATCTTCAGGAGATGATCAGCAACCTGACGATGATGCCCTTTGATCCCAACAAACCGCTATGGCAGGTGCACCTGATTGAAAATTACGGGGATGGGTGTGTGATTTTTTATCGAATTCATCATGCGATCGGCGATGGGATGGCGCTGATTTATGTTCTGCTTTCTGCTGCGGATACTGATCCGGATGCACCATGGCCGGAAAACGTGCCACGCACGAAAAAACGCTCTAAGAATATCATGCCGTTCATGCCGTTTCAGGCCATAGTCAAGTCACTTAACAGCGGATTGAAATCATCACAAAGATTCGGAAAACAGATGGTCAAGGAAATCGAAAAAGTGATTTCCAATTCCGATTATCGAAAAAAGGTTGTGAAAACAACCGGGAGTTTTCCAACCGATTTTACCAAGGTTTTATCCAAACACACGATCATGAGCTCCGATCCCAATACTCCTTTCAAGGGAAAACTGGG
>CAMBQS010000193.1 GCA_945870015.1 Desulfocicer vacuolatum DSM 3385 | reverse complement strand
AGCCGGATTTCATCCGAAACGCTATTCCCCATCAGCGCAAATCTGTTTTCTTCAATGTTCAACTGGATCTGGGTGTTTTTTCCTGCCAGGGCTTTTTCAAGATCATCTTTTTGTAACCGGTTCAACCCGCTGCCGTTCACAACCGCCTCTCCCAGAATCGAAACGCCCTGAATTTCTGCAGGTTCACTGCTCCGTCCTTTCCCAAAGGACAGGGCGACAAGAACTTCATTGGTTTTGAAATCTGTTTTTTTAAGGTTCAACCGTACATTGTTCTGGAAGTCAATGCAGATGATTCCCAGATCGTTGAACTTATTTTGGTGGATGATCTTCCCCTTTTCAACAGGATCTTTCAGATAGGGAAAGACGATTTTTTCTTCTTCAACCGGTTTGGGTACCTCGGTCAGAACACTGGTTTGAAAAACATGCAGAATTTTATCTTCGGCTTTGGCCGCAATTTCCGCATTCCCGGTGACACTGATCAGCCTGCTGTCCGGGACCCATATTTTTTGAAAGGCCTTATGAACCTGGCTGGTTGTCAGCGATTGGATGACAGGAGAAAACAGCTCTTTCTCCTGCTCCGGCGATTGAAATACCCGGTCATTGTTTATATGATGAACCAACAGATATGACAGCTTTTGACTATCTCTGGTTTTTGCGCCTTTAACCGCCTTGTCCAGGGAGGAGAGATACTCCTTTTTTACTCGGCTCAGTTCCGATTCCGTAAATTTATATTGAACGGCTGTCCGGAGAGTCTTTTCCAGCAGCGTCAGGGATTCTTCCCAGTTTTCCGGACTGCATTGTGCGGAGATATCTGCATATTGAATCTGACGAAAGGCAATTCCTGCGCTTGCAGATGCTTCGGTAAAAGGTGTATCGGGCTTTCGTACCATGGTGTCAAGGCGGTTCTGAACAATCTGAAATCCCAGATAATCAATCAACAGCCGTTTCTGAAGTTCAAAGGAATCCGGCTCTTCCAGGATTTTTTTTACATATCCGATGCTTACGTCAGTATTACCGGTTTCTTTTTCATAATGATAAAACGGTTTGATCCCAAGATGGCTGATTTTGCCGAATGGGGGAATATGGCTTTGTTCTATTCTTGGTTTGAATGCCGAGAATTTTTCGTGGATGAGGGTCTCCGCCAGTTCGGTTTGAAAATCACCTGCCATGACAATCGTCATATTCTCGGGCCGGTACCAGACATCATAAAATTTTTTCAGACTTTCTCTTGTGGTTGCAAGAATTGTTTTTTCCGTTCCAATGGGCAGCCGTTTCGAAATTCCGGCATCCGGAAACTCAAATTCAAGTGAAGCCTCGTAAGTCCGATAGTCGGCGGAGTCTCTCGTGCGCTTTTCAGCCAGGATTACTTTTCTCTCTTTTTCCACTTCCGAATGCAGCAGAAGGGCTCCTTCCGCATAGTCCTGAAAAACCAGCAGTCCTTTTTCCAGGCTTTCTTTTTTGCTGTCCGGCAGAAGAACATCATATACGGTTTCATAAAAGCTGGTATGCGCGTTAACGTCATTACCAAACTGCATGCCGATGCTTTGAAAAAATTTAACGAGTTCTCCGGGCGGGAAATGTGTGGAACCATTGAAAAGCATGTGTTCAAGAAAATGAGCGGTTCCACGTTCCTCCTCTTCCTCATGCATGGAACCGACCTGGATATTCAGGTGCATGCTTACCCTGTCCTTTGGCTCCTGGTTTTTCATGAGTATATACCGCAATCCGTTTGGCAGACGTCCATAAAGAATTGCGGGATCCGGATCAAGATCACTCTTTTCATGAGGCCAGACAGTCAGTGCTTGCTGTCCTTCCGTTTGTGCATATGCTGTATCATGTGAATAGAAAAAGCATGATTGGCCGGTATGATTCCGTAACCCAAAAGGGGAGAAGAATATCTGAATCACCAGGAGGCAAAACAGACTGATTTTTCGGATCATTTAATACTCCTTGTTTTTTATTCGAGCATGAGATTGATCAATATGTTGTATTACCACCAATTAAAAAGGCTATCAACAGAAAGATCCGGTGTGATCGCAATAATTTGAGAAGGCCCTGGAGAAGGACAAAAATAATGGAAACGGGTTTTGACAGTTATCGGTTCAACTGTTAAGATGGGCACCGTTTAAACCTGTCGGTCTTGAATGAAAAATTCAAAACAATCGATAATCAAGGAGAAAAATATGCGAATTCCTTTTTTATACCGTATTGTAAAATCCCCATTTGATGAAGGGTTGCAGGAACATACGGAAAAAGTCAAAGAGTGTGCCTGGGCTTTTCAACAGGCAATGGAGGGTCTGATTTCCGGAAACGGATTATCCTTTGAGAATCATAAACAGGAAGTTATCCGGATCAAGAGCGAATCCGATGCCATAAAACGAAGGGTCAGAGGACATCTGCCCGGTCTGGGGTTTTTATCCATGAACAAGTATCAACTTTTGATGTATCTGAAAGAAGAAGATAAAATTCTGGATGCAATTGACCGCATTCTTGGTTTATTGGCAGGGAACAGCAGTATGAAAATTCCGGACATCATGAAAAAGGACATCTATCTGTTGGTTGACACGGCGATCGAACCAGTTGAGGAACTGAGCAACCTGGTGGCGGAATCCGGAAAGTACCTGAAGTCTTATTCAGAAAAACAGCGAGCCGGCATCAAAAAGTGTGCAAATCTTCTCCGGCAGAAGAAACAGGAAACCACTCAGATTGAGAATTCCATGATTCGAAAAACCTTTGCCCTTGAAACAGATCCGGTCAGCATCTTTTTGATGGCAAAGCTTATCGAGTCAATCGGTTCCATCTCCGTGCATGCGGAGCATGCCGGGGATATGATGCAGGCGATGTTATCCTGATGGGGTCATTTTTTAAAAAAAATCCACCATAGATACAGGCAAAGAGCTACCCATAAACCAATGGCCGAGATGTACCCCATCCAGTTGATGGGTTTTTTGGCAAGCCCATATTTCCCCACTTCGAGGACTTTCTGATTACAGGAAGGACATTTTGTCGCATTTAATGGAAGCTTGGTAAAGCATTCAGGGCATCTTTTAAAACCGGAGTCGATCCGTTTATGATGTGGGGCACCCTTTTTTTTCATTATCGACGCATCCTCTTTGAAAAGAAATAAAACTTGACCCCCTCAGGTTGTGAAGCCAGGGGGGTATCTGTTATCGGTAACTTTCCTCAACAGTGATCTCACTTGCAGACCGGACTTTTGTCAGCCAGGAATCAAAGGTTTCCCTTTTATTGCTCATGGAAAGTTTATTTGTGATTCGTTCCTTTTCCTTCTGGAAATCATCTGGATTGGGTTTTTTCCGATCAACGAATTCAATGACATAATATTTTGCTGTTCCCCGGATCACTTTTTCAGGCCATTGTTTTTTATTGGAAAGCAGAAACGCGGCATCACTGATCGCCTTTTCATCGCCGATCTGAGGAATCGGATCATTCCGCTTGAAAAAGCCGGTTGTTATAACCTTCAGACCTTTTTTGACGCTCTCCTGAGTCAGAGAGTTCTCCTTGCCGAGTGATTTCAAAAAGGTTTCCGCTTCAGTCGATGCCTTCTGGTCTTTCAGCTTCTGAACCAGACTGGTTTTCACTTTTTCCGACACATCTTGAAATTCAGAAATCTGCTGGGGGATTTTTCCTGCAACCTGGATGAGATAATAGTTGCCTTCCAGTTCCAGGATATCGCTGATTTCCGCTTCCGGCAGATCAAAGGCTGCGGATGCAAATTTTTCACGATCTCCCACATCTGCCGGGCCCTGGTTTTTGGTGAAAAAGTCTGTTTCAATGACTTTCAGGTTTCTGGATTCCGCCTCTTTTGAAAGATCATCCCCATCCAGCAAGGCATCAAAAAAAGACTCTGCTTCATCATAGGCGATATTTCTGGCTTTTTCTTCAATCAGGTTCTGCCGAATTTCCGGTTCCGCCTCTGCCAGTGCCTTGGTCGAGGCTGGATAAATATTTTCAACCTTGATGATATGCCACCCGAATTGCGTTCGAACCGGATCACTGATCTCGCCGGGCTTCATGGAAAAGGCTTTATCGGAAAAGGGTTTGACCATGGCTTCTTTAACAAATTTACCCAGATATCCGCCTTTGTCTTTGGTGGAATCCTGGGAAAAATTTTTGGCCAGCTCTGAGAAATCCTTTTTCTCTTCCCGTGCTTCTTTTGCAATACGATCCGCTTCTGTTTTGGTTTCTTCAACCTTTTCCGGCGGCGCATTTTCATCCAGCCGGATCAGGATATGACGGGCTTCAACTGTTTGTTCAACAGAATAGACAGCCAGGTTGCTGTCATAGTATTCCTGAATTTCATCACTGGTAACCTGAATATCCTTTTTATAGGTTTCCGGTGAAAACCGCAGATACTTCACTTTTATTTTGGGTTCTGTTTTATAGTTGTTTTTATTCTGATCAAAATGGGTTTTAATCTCTTTTTCTGTTGGTTCAATACCCGTATAGGTTGCCGGATCAAACTGGACAGCGTTGATATTCACGAGAGCATTTTCCCAGTCATACCATTCTCTTGCTTCCGCTTCCGACACATGGATATTGCTGGTGATGAATAACTGGAGTTTCTGCGCAAGCATCTGGTCCCGCTGATCTTTTTCAAACTGTTCCGGTGCAATGCCGACCCGTTTCAGCATTTTTTCATACAGTACGGGGCTGAAAGAATCATTTTCCCTGAAAAACTGCATATCCTGAATCGTCCGGGTCAGTTCTTCATCTGAAACAATCAGGTTCAGCTTCTGGGCTTCCTGAAGAATCAGCGTTCTGGTGATGAGTTGATCCATGGCCTGTTGTTTCAGGTTCATCATTTTCAGGATTTCATCGTTCAGGTTGCTTCCAAACTGTTGCCGGACTCTTTGAAGCAGGTTGTTGTAAGTTTCCCGATAATCATCAGCAGAGATGGACTGTTTATTCACTGTTGCCACCTTGGAGGTCTTCTGGGTATCGTATGATCCGAACGCCATGAAGATAAAAGCAACAACAACTGCAAGGAGCAGTATTTTAATAATCCATGAAGACGCGTTATCCCGCATAGCCTGAAGCATATTTTTTCCTTTTCATATAGGTTGATTGCATGCTGATCTCAAATTCCGGTACAGACGGATCATAATTTCCGTTGAAAACGCTAAATTCATATTTTTTATCGAAGGGTTTGTCAACAATGAGTTGTTCCCTTTTATAAAAACCGGAGATATTCTCTTTCCATATCATGAAAAAGAAAATTGAATAATACAAAAAATATCAGGCGGAATTTAGGTGTTGACACCCTCACTTTGTTTTTGGTAAGCATCCTCATTCGTGGGGTTGTAGCTCAGTTGGGAGAGCGCATGACTGGCAGTCATGAGGTCAGGGGTTCGATCCCCCTCAGCTCCACCATAATCAAATCCAGTATCGTCCAATACTATCCAAAATGGCCTGAGAAATCAGGCCTTTTTATTTTTTTTGCCCAATAGAGTCCAATGCCAATGAAATCGCAGATGCAGTGTTCAAAAGATTGTGTGCATCTGGTGTTGATCTTCAGGGCAAGTGAGGTGTGCTTCAAATCAGTTTGAAAAGCAATCTTTCAATTTTTTAATCACGGTCAACTATGATGGGTATAAATTGTCAAATTTGAATTATGGTGCCAATCTTGGAAATCACAATTTTTACAAAAACATCAGCCCTTTGATTTCTGGAAAATGTCAACTGTTTATCAAAAAAAACCAACAACCCCTGTGATTCTGGAAGAATCCCAACATGCAGCAATCCCTCTAAAAATTACGCCATCGGAATTTGAAATACCCAAAATGTTCGTTAAATATTTGATATACAAAACAAAAAACCAAGCGACTTCTTTTTGTTCCATGGTTTGAAGATTTTTGAAAATATTGGCAATAAAATCAAGGGTGATTATTTTTCTCTGAAATTAACGAGTTTTTCTCTTAAAGTGGTATATTTGGTGTGCAAACGAGTCTTTTTACGACGTTAAATCTATGCGATTTTTATAACATGCTGTTATAATATTTGATAATAACTATTGTAAAACACGTCATATTTTATATTATGCGATAAGTTGAGAAAATGGAGTGTAATCGAGAAATCCTATTTAATAATAATGTTATGTGCTTAAATAAATTTGGAAGTAAAAATGACAACAAGCTATTGGCTAATGCTGGGGATATTTGTAATTGGGTTGGCTTCATTAATTGGCTTTTTTATGACAAAGACTAAGGGTTATGGTCGTTTGCAACAAGCACATTTCTAATATTAATTGCACTTGTCGTATCTTCCTTAATGTATGCTGCCGATAAGCTTGACGCGCAGATAATGGCAAATATTATATTTGCAATAATAGGATTTGCCGGTGGATTATTTACAGGAAAAGAAAAACCATCAGAAACGGCACATAACAAGGCTAATTCAGCCTACGCAAAAGGCCGCGGTGCTGATTAGCAGCGTTGTGCAGAGAAACCATGGTACTACCCTCTATAGGAAGTAACCCGATGAAACTCAAATTCGAATGGGATGAAGTCAAGGCAATGACAAATCTCAAAAAACATAAGGTAAACTTCGAGGAAGGCAAAACAGTTTTTAACGATCCTCGCCTCGTTACGATCGCTGATTTCGACAATTCTGAAGTTGAGGAGCGATTCATCAACATCGGCTTGTCTGCAAAGGGTCGTATTCTGGTCTTGATTCACACCGAGAGAAAAGGTAG
>CAMBQS010000192.1 GCA_945870015.1 Desulfocicer vacuolatum DSM 3385 | reverse complement strand
GTCGGGAATGATCATTTTCAGAACCTGAACCGGAAGCCCGCTGGAAAATGAGTAGTTTTTTGCGTCTTTTCCAGGAACATAGGCGGTGATCGAACCGAAAAAACGATCGCCTATGAAAAAAATAAAAACAGCCGCTCGGTTCATGACCTTGGAGCCGATCAGTATGCCTCCGGGGCCGAATGTCTTGTAACGATGATCACCGGTTCCTGTTTTCCCGCCGATCGATATTGCGGTTCCATCTTCCAGAGTTAATACATCCTTTAGCCGTCTGGCCGTTCCTTCCTGAACAACATTAATCATTGCGTTCTTTACAATCTTTGCCACTTCCGGATGGATAACCTGCTCGCCGGTGGTGGGTGATAAGGCCATCCGGGTTTCGTATGGTGTATCTTTGGCAAAATGAAGCGACTGAAACCGGACAGTGGGGTATCGTACCCCATTGTTTTGTATAATTCCGGCAAGCTCCGCCAGCGCTACCGGACGGTCACCTGAACTGCCGATGGAGGTGGCATAGGACGGCACCAGGGAGTCAAAAGGATACCCGGTCTTTTTCCAGGCTTTGAGGATATCTCCAAACGCTTCCAGTTCAATGATAATCCGGATTCTTTTGTTCTGTTTGTTAGCGCTTTTTGTCTTGAACAGCCAGTTGTATACTTCCTGACGAACATCCGCGCTTTTCGAAACAACCTCGGAAAGAGATGCTTCCGGATTCTGCTGCATATACCGGGCGACCCACAATTCCAGGGGATGGACATGCGATAGATAACCAATATCCGCCAGGGAAAAATTTTCAGGATCATACTGATAGTAAAGGTTGTCCACAAATGATTCTGTCAATCTGGAGTCAGGCAGATACCGGCCGAGAACCTTGGAAAAGGTTTCAATCGTAGCATCCGGATCCAGGAACCGATATGCAGCCGCCAGCCGTTTGGGCACAGGATGAATTTTCATGAGAAGGAAATCCCTCATCTTCTGAGGGGTTTTGTGCTGGAATAAACTATAGAATTGTTTGATAAAGGTTATGCCTTCCTTGTCTGCAAAAAGCGTCAGGAGCCGTTTTTTTTCAGGTGCTTGAATGTATTCAAGTGAACGGGGGGTGATGCCGTATCGTTGAAAAATATGGTAATAGGAGATATCCCTCATCATGCGGATAAAGACCAGATTGACTGAAAAACGGAACGCTTCGCGAACCGGCACCACCTTGATGTCGTCTTCATCGTTGAAATTGGCAAAGGTATGCAGCCCGCCTCCGGTCATGAACTGTTCATTTGGATTGGCTGAATAGATACGGTCCATGGAGGCTTCCAGCATGCCAGGCAACGTCCGTTCTCTGGAATGAAGCAGATGATTGATCGCCCATCTGGACAGATGATCAAATTCCGGTTTTTCAGAAAGCCCGGCAAGTGCCGGACTGGGTAAAGTTGCATAGCGGTCGTGGAGTTCAGCCACGATTTCAAGATAATGAAGCAGGGTACGCAGTTTGGCGGAAGATCCCAGATCAAGCTTCATCTGTTCGTCGATATTGAAAGGACCGTCAAAATTGTTGGTCTGAATTCTCAGCGCATTTCCTTCCGGCGTTTTTTCAAAAAGACTGAAACTGTATAAGACTTTTGACGGATCTCCGGTTTGCAGAAGATAAGGCGCTTTCAGGCCGTTTTTTTCCACCCAGGAAGGATCCTTGAGCGCACCCAGCGTCTGGGTGATTTTCTTTTGAAACTCCATATCAAGGGTCGATTTTGCAGTCAGATCAATCCGATCCAGATCATAGAATTTGTCGATTTTCAGATTGCTCATCAGTCTGGAACGGATGAGGTTGGCAGATTTCCGTTTTGCTTTTTCGAGGGTATAGTTCAGCGTCGTATCGTGACTGAAGGCAAGCCGGGCATGCAATGCCGCTTCGTACATATTTTCCGGAATTAGTCCCTCTTTAAACAAAAGCCGCAGATGCGAGTCGGTAAGATTCATCAGGGCGGTTCGATTTTTTGCAAGATATGCAGTGGGACGCCGTTGTGCCAGGAAAAGGCTCAGGACGGATTTTAACGCAGCCCCTGCCTCATTCAATTGCGCAGACGTCGGTTTCTTTTTTTCAGCATCCATAAGCAGGCGGTTGACCGTATCAAAATCCATTCCATACCAAGCCCATAGACCGTCCCCCAAACCATTGACCTCTCCAAAACCTGCGGCAGCAGACAACGGGATGGAATTGATATAATCCAGCACGATCTGCCTTCGAACGGGTCCGGTTTGTTCTCCATGCAGGTATGTCCGCAGGGAAGCGGACAGAATCTGCCTGAGTTTTTCTTTCGCGCTGTCGGTGATTCCTTCCGGGGAATGCCTGAACTTTTCCATCTGGGTTGCCAATGTGCTGCCCCCTGGAACCCGATGACCTGGAATGAAAACATTGATACCGGCATCGATAACCGCTTTCCCTAAACGCTCCCATTCGATGGCGGGATTCCGGAAAGGGGTGGTATCATCCAGAAGTTTGCGGTTTTCAATAAACAGCAGCAGCTTGACGGCAATCGGCGGTATGGATTCAAAATCCGGGTATATACGCTGGGGGAAAGCAGTGCTGATAATCTCCTGATCATCCTTATCAAGAATCCGGATGCCGGCCTGGTTTTTTTCTGAATATACCGGAGACAGTCCCAGGTCAGCGCTATGCTCGAGCTCATAAGACCATCGTGCCTGATCTTTGACAACAAATCCTCTGTTTTTCAACTGTTCGATCCATTCCTGGATGCGGACATACCCCAGACGGATATCATACGGCCCTTGAACAGGAAAGCGGATGTCTTTGTTTTCATTCGGCTTGACTTCAAAACTGAACGTCCTGGCTATTTTTGTAAAAAACATGGCCTGAAGGCGTGATGTGCGCATTTCCCAGCCGGCAAAACCTGAAATACCGCCAATGATCAGCACGATCAGGATAAAGACTTTCAGCTTGCCGTTTGTTTTCTGTTTTTTAGCCGGTACAGATCTGTGTGTTTTCCTCATGGTCATTATTGCGTGATGGCTTTTCCCGGTAATATGAATGGTAACCCCGATGAAGGGATAAGAGCTTATTTTTTATGTGTATGAACATAAGTGAAAGTCGTTTGGGTGTCAACAACATTTATCGATAAATCGGTATCCGGAAATGGAATGCCGACCCTGAAAATAATCATATCCATTTTGTCCACCTGACTGGAAATGAGCAATAAAATAAAGCTTGTTTTTTTTATGGGTCTCCGCTCTAGATCATCAGGATGAAACCAGATCATTTTTTTATAAATGGAAAAAGTGTACCGGAATGAACAAAATTTCTCCCGCAGTCGACAAACGTATATTGCTATTCCTGGCCGGTTTTATCTGGATCAGTGTCGGTACGATGATGTTGCTTCTGTCATATTCCTGGCTGAAGGATGGTCAGATTCATGGTTTTTGGGTGTTTGTTTTGATTGGAATGACCGCAGCCTTGATAATCCACCATTTTGGATTTCTGCGGATTGTGGATAAAAATCTGGGTCGTATATTACCAATGCAGGGGAAAAAATGCATATTTTCCTTCATGACCTGGAAAAGCTATGTCTTGGTGGCTGTAATGCTTGCCATGGGAATCCGGCTGAGGCATTCATCGGTTCCAAAGTCGTATTTATCCTTGATCTATATCAGTATTGGAATGGCGCTGATCCTTTCCAGCCTGCGATATTTGCGGGTACTGTTCAACCAGTTACGGAAGGATCACAACGAATGAGCATCTAAAAAAGGCGCTAAAAAAAATGAACCCTATCCGTTTCAGACTCAAGATATACGCCGGGCTGCTGCTTGTGATCATGTCCATAGGCATTGCCGGATTTCATATTGCGGAAGACCTGCCTCTTTTTGACGCCATTTATTTCGGTATTGTCACCATTGCGACCGTTGGATATGGCGATATCCACCCAACAACCTTGGTGGGCAAGATCTCTGCTCTGTTTTTGATTATCGGCGGCGTCGGGACGTTTCTGGGCGTTGTGGCCAATGCCACGGAATTGGTTCTGAGCCGGCGTGAAAACCAGATTTATCTTCAAAAAGTACACATGGTTCTGGGAATTTTTTTCAGCGAAACCGGAACCTGGATGCTGAACTATTTTGCCTGTCTGGACCCGGACATCGAATCCAAAAGAGAGCATTTTCATGTAACCCAGTCCTGGAACAATGCGGATTTTATCCAGGCCCAGAGCCTTCTCTCAAAGCATACCTACCGGGTGGCAATTGATAAAACCAACAGCGAAGTTCTTCGGAATTTTCTGGAAGCCAAAGGGGACTTTTTACTTCGCCTGCTGGAGAATCCCGTCTTGCTGGAGCATGAATCATTTACCCTGCTGCTTCAGGCCATTTATCATCTTCGCGAGGAACTGCTCTGCCGAGAGGATCTGACTTCGCTTCCGGTATCCGACTATGCCCACCTCTCCGGAGACGTCAACCGCGCATATGGATTGATTGTGCCCCAGTGGCTGGGATATATGAAATATCTGAAAACCAGCTATCCATATCTGTTTCATCTTGCAGTCAGAAAGAATCCCTTTGACAAAGACGCATCCACGGTCGTGCTATAAGTGTTTGAACCTACTTCAGCATCTCACCGGTCTCACAATAATGTTTCAACGCTTCCGACAGAAAATTCATCACCAGTTCCATTTTCACCCGTATGGTTTCATCTGTCATTGAATTGGCCTCTTTATCCAGAGCTGTAAAAATCATATGCCAGGTGCAGATAGAAACCTCTTTTCCCACTTCACGGAATTCAACATTCAACCGAATCACGGCTTTCCCGGAAGGATTCAACTGAAATAAGATTCGGTACTTGTCCGGATCGTGAAGTACCGTAACCCAGGTGGTTGTCAATGGTTTTTCAAAAAAATGAGGACCGGATTGTTCTTCGTTGAAAATGCAATTGGTTTCATTCACGCCGCTTTTTGAATAGATCAATTCATACTCCCAATTCGGTATCCACCTCAACTCCTCAACCGGGCATGCCAATGGAAAAATTTTACCCGGAGATGCTTTGATTTCTCTTGTAACAATGACTTCAATGCGCTTATTCTTTATTGCCGGTTGATAGGTAATGGTTTTGATTCGGGTCATGATGCCTCCTTAATTATTTGCGAAAATTATTATCCGGGTTTATAATCCTTTCTGGAAAATAAAGATCATCTTGTTGATGATCCGATCCTATCGCAAGGAGAGGCAATGATCTTGAGTATGGACGAAATTTTTTTGTTTTTTTGCGAAAAAATGAACCCTATACTCAATGCAATTAGAGCCTTTCTTTATTTTCCTTCAGCTTGCCGATTGCAATGCGGCAATTCGTGATTCGATTGGCGGATGACTGCTGAACAGCGAAATGAGGCTGTTGCCTGAAATCCCACTGGCAGCCAGTTCTTTCGGCAGTTCACCTGTTTGCAAATTTCCAAGCGATCGCAGGGCCTCGATCATCGGACGCCGATCACCCATCAGTTCAGCCGCACCGGCATCTGCCCGGTATTCGCGTTTTCGGGAAAAATACATGACCACAATACTGGCCAGAACGCCAAACAGAATTTCAAATACGATACTGGTAATGAAGTAGCCAATGCCTGGACCGCTCGATTCTTCGTCATTCCCACGCAGGAAACTATCCACCGCGTAAGCGATAACACGGGAGAGGAATATCACGAAGGTATTGACCACTCCTTGAATCAGCGTCAGCGTTACCATATCGCCATTGGTAATATGAGCGATCTCATGCGCTATCACCGCTTCCACCTGCTGCCGATTCATACTTTTCATCAATCCGGTTGATACGGCCACCAGCGAATTGGACTTACTGGGGCCGGTGGCAAAGGCATTGGGTTCGCCCTCAAAGATGGCGACTTCCGGCATTGGCAATCCGGCTTTGGCGGCCAACCGACCCACGGTGTCAACAAGCCAGGCTTCTTCCTGGTTGCCTGGCTGTTCGATGACTTGAGCGCCGGTACTCCATTTTGCCATGGTTTTCGACATCAGCAGCGAAATAAAGGAACCGCCAAAGCCGATCAGGGCGGCAAAGGCGAGCAGCATGCCCATGTTCAGCCCGTTACTGGTCAAAAAGCGGTCGATGCCCAAAATACGGGCACTGATCGACAACACCAGCATCACCGCAATGTTGGTCAACAAAAACAGAACAATCCGTTTCATCCTATTTCTCCTTTCGTTTCTAAAACCTATCTTAAGATATTATCAACTGCCTTATGACTCATATTGTTCAAGCGCGACCATGCCCCTGCGACTTTCGATAAGCCATTTGCCCACGGCGCAGACAAAAATAAAAAAGAAGGCCATTGCAGCATACTCGGCCCATTTTGGTGGGTGTAACATTTCTTTCACCCATGGATCGGTTATCATCATCTCGCCGCCCACCTTGCCTAACACCGCTGCACCTATCCACAGGATGATCGGGTAACGGTCCATTAACTTGGAGAGCCATGTGCTCATGAACACTACCATCGGGATGGAAAGGATGAGTCCGAAAAGCAGCAGGAAAAGATTTCCGTGGCTTGCGGCGCCTACAGCGAGCATGTTGTCAATGCCCATGCTCAGATCCGCCACGATGATGATCCAGAGCGTCTGCCATAAGCTGTTGCATTCTTTTTCCAGGGGCTCTTCTTCTTTGGTACCTTCTGTGAGAAGCTTTATTGCGATCCAGATGACCACCGCGCCGCCAATCAGCTTGACGAAGGGCATGTTCAGAAGTTGTGCTACCAGGAAAGTACAGATCACCCGGATAACGACCGCTCCTCCGGAACCA
>CAMBQS010000191.1 GCA_945870015.1 Desulfocicer vacuolatum DSM 3385 | reverse complement strand
TCAACCCTTGCCAAGACAATGGATGAGCTGAACGGCTTGGTAATATAATCCACACAACCTACCTCAAAGCCAAGAATTTCATCTTCAACCTCATTCATGGCAGTGGTGAAAATAACCGGAATTCTTTTTGTTTTGGTGCCTGCTTTGAGCTTTTGGCAAACCTCATACCCATCCATTTCAGGCATCATAATATCCAACAGGATAAGATCCGGTTTAATCTGGTTTGCGATTTCAAGAGCCTGTTTTCCATCCACGGCAAAGGATAGTTGGTAATTGCCTTGTAGAATTTGATTAAGAAGCTTCCTGTTGTTTGGTTCGTCATCAACAACAAGTATTCTGTGCTTATTATGGAACATGTTTTCCTTTCCAATTCAGATAAAATAATGCCATGGGTGTTTTGTATTCCAGAACGGTCGTACTCTTTCGAATTTTATTATAGAGTTTACTTTTCCCAGCTCTTTTTTATTTCTATTATTTCTGATTTAATCTTCAAAAAATTTTCAGCAAATGCAGGATCAAAATGAGCGCCTATATTCTTTTCAATTTCTGCAAAAGAATCTTTTATCGACCAGGCAGGTTTATAGGCACGTTTCATGGTCAGAGCATCAAACACATCGCAGATAGCCACAATACGGGCTGCTTCTGGAATATTTTCTCCAGCTAATCCGTTGGGATATCCCGAGCCATTCCATTTTTCATGATGGCTCAAAGCTATTGCTGCAGACATCCGGAAAAAAGAGGTATTACTTTTTGATAAGATATCATACCCTATCTTCGTATGAGTTTTCATGATATTCCACTCTTCCTCATTTAATTTTCCTGGTTTTTTGAGAACTGAATCCGGCATGCCTATCTTTCCGGTATCGTGCATTGCAGCTGACAATTCAAGTTCTGATGCCTTATCAACAGCCCATCCTGACGTGCGGGCAATAGCGGCGGCATAGGCTCCTATCCGCCAGATATGGCATCCAGTATCATCATCGTTATAGTGACCGGCCTCCCCCAACATATAGATGGCAGATTTTTGACTTTCCTCGAACATGGCTGTTCGCCTGACAACTTCTGCCTCACACTCATTATGCTGATTATACAGTGAAAGATGTGTTGCCACCCTTGCCAAAACGATCGGCTTTGAAATTGGCTTTGTGATGTAATCGACACAACCCATCTCAAAGCCGCGAGTTTCATCTTCTATCTCGTTCATAGCCGTTGTAAAAACAATTGGGATTTTATAGATTTCAGGATCTGATTTTATCTTTTTACAAGCTTCATAACCATTCATCTCAGGCATCATAATATCCAGCAAAATAAGATCCGGTTTTATTTTTTGTGCCACTTCAACAGCCTGTTTTCCGTTCACTGCAAAAGTTGTATCATATTTATCCTGCAGGATCTGCAAAAGGAGTTTTCGATTATTGGCTTCATCATCGACAATCAGTATTCGATATTTATTTAAAGGCATATTTGTTTCCTCAATCCAAGTTCAATGATTCTACAACCTTGATCAATTCTTTTTTTGCACTGTCAAAAGCCAGGTCTTCTGAATAATTAATCATAGACTTTAGCTGATCCGGGTGAATATAAGATTCCAACTCTTGAATAAGTGGTTTGAGAGCATGAGGGGAGTATCGATTAAAGGCATCTGTTATTTTTTGTATGAGCCAACCTATCCTGTCCGGATCAATTTTTTTGAGAAGGATGTCAGGCTCATGCCTACTTTCCAATTCCAGTATTGATACAACGGCAGAACGCAATTCTGCTTCTAAGAAAACGAATTGTTCCCTCACAGTTTTAATGTTTTTTTTCTTGAGTGCAGAATTAATAGTTCCTGCGATATCAGCAACCCTTATTATTGATAAATTTCCTGCAACTCCTATTAGTGCGTGGGTTGCCTGGTATGCTTGTTCAATTTCGCCAGTATCAAGCCAAAACGAGAATCTTTCTGAAAAATTTTTATATTGATTGGCGAACTCTATTAAAGCCTTTGTGTAAGCATTCTGATCTTGCCATCTTGCTATACCCGCTTTATAATTAACGCCTTTTATATCTGGCGTTTTTGATTTGTACAAAGGGTTGACAGGCATCTCTTCTTCTGATTTTTTGACGCTCTTATTTTCCAGAACCAATTTGTCCATAACTTTATTCAAGTTATTAAAATCAATTGGCTTGGCCACAACAGAATTCATGCCTACAGCAATCAATCTTTTTATCTCATTGCCCATAACACTTGCAGTCAGAGCAATAATTGGAATATGTTCTTTGCTATCAATTTTTGTTGAACGGATAACTGCCGTAGCCTCAAACCCATCCATTTCAGGCATGTGAATATCCATAAGAATTATATCAAATGTGTCTTTTTTAAAGGCATTAACAGCTTCTCTGCCATTACAAACCCATGTAATAATGTGCCCAAGGTTCTCTAAACGCGTTTTGACTAAAATTGCATTGGCCTCAATATCCTCTGCCAGTAATATCCGGAAACAGCGGTCTGTTTTTGAAACAGCCGACCCTCTACCCGGATCAAAATGAACCTTTTCAAGCCCATCGTCACTGACCCGATCAGCAGGTATTATAAAATGGAATATGCTTCCTTTTCCTTTTTTACTTTCAGCCCAGATTCGACCTCCCATAAGTTCGACAATTTGTTTTGAAATGGTTGTTCCAAGGCCTGTACCCCCATATTTTCGTGTGGTGGACATATCTGCCTGAGCAAAAGGATCAAATATTTTTTTCAATCTGCCAGCAGGAATTCCGATCCCAGTATCTATCACCATGAAATGGAATTGCCCTTCTTCATCACCCGGCATCACTCTTAAAGAGACTCCGCCTTGATGGGTAAATTTGATGGCATTACCGATGAGATTCATCAGAACTTGGTTGATACGAAACGGATCTCCTGAAAACGATCCTGATATCGAAGGATCAATTTCATATTCAAGGGACAGCCCTTTCTTGTGGGCTTCTATCGCCATGATATCAATGCTTTTTTTTACCAATTCGGAAAATTTGAACGATATATTTTCTAAAATTAATTTTTTGTTTTCCAGTTTACTGATATCTAAAATGTCGTTGATTAATGACAATAATCCTCGGGAAGAATGATATGCAATGGTCAACTGCTGCCGTATTTCGCCTTTGATTAAAGGGTCTTCAAGGACCAATTCCAAAAATCCCAGTATGGAATTCATGGGAGTGCGAATTTCATGACTCATATTAGCAAGGAATTTGTCTTTGGCAAGATTGGCAGTCTCTGCTTTTTCTTTTGCAAGGACCAGCGCTTTGTTGGATTTTTTTAATTCAGCGGTCTGCAATCGGATTTCAGTCTGCAATAGTTTTGAATATTCCGCACTCTGCTTTTGATTTTGGATTAAAATCTCTTCGTATTTTCTTTCCAGAACCTGTATTTTTTTGTCCCTTTGTTGTTTATGGACCTGCAGTAATTCTTTTTCTTCAACCAATAAACGGTCTTTGTCAAACAATTCATCACACAGCCGTATCAGGGTGGTGATTGTTTTTTGTGTGGCTTTGATATCTGCTGTATCCGGTAAAATGCAAATCAAAAGGGTTTTCATTTTTTTCAGATCTATCGAATAAACAAGGCGATTTTCTATATCCCTGATAAATATAGAATCTCCGGACTGTTTTGTTTTTTCCCATAATGTTGTTTCAAACCTCTGATCAAGATTTATGGTTTGATTTAGGGAGGTTCGATCCCCATTACCGGAAATGATGGTGAAAGAATATTGCGGCAAATAATTTTCAACCAGGTGGAGAAATTGATAAATTGCCTTGCTATCATATTCTTGTGTAATGTCATCAAAAATATCCATTTATTTACTTTTTCTCCAAAGCATAAATTTCTTCCGCTTTTTTGAGCTCTTCCGGAAGGTCTTCTGCAATGACTCTGTATTCCCTGATATTGTTTTTCATATGAAGAAGCAGGGGAGGAGACAGGTCAATGGTAACTTCGGGAAACGCAAAAACTTTTAATCGAAAAACAAGATATTCTGAAATCTGTAATATACCTGAAAGGTTTTTCGGTTCAACATGATCGAGACATTTGTGATGCTGCCTGATCCCTTGCTGGATTTCGTTGGATAACCTCCAGTCCTTTGCCAGCAGGTATCCAAGGGTCTGGTGGTCTGTACCAAGTATTGAAGCTTCCTGATCGATCATTACATGTTTTTCAGGGTTATATGTCTTGCAAAATTCCTGAAACATTTCCGGTAAAACATGGTCTTCAACGATGAACCCGACGTCATGAAGAATCCCACATAGGAAAGCATCCTCACCTTTTTGTGTGAAGATTCTTTCTGCGATCATCTGACAGCAGATGCTGACCGCTGCACAATGAAGCCATAATTGATTTCTGGAAAAAACAGTTGCCCGAGAGACTTTTGCAAATAAATGTTTGAGAGCATCAACAACGATTAAATTTCTCAGATTATCAATACCTATGAAAGCAATGGCTTCAGAAACACTTGTGATTTTTGTCCGCAATGCATAATAAGAGCTGTTGACAAGCCTCAAAACTCTTAAGACAAGAGTTGGATCAATTTTGATCACTTCTTCAAAATCCTGAAATGTACTGTTTTCGTTTTGCAGCATAGTGATGAGGCGAGTTGCTACGGCCGGAATGGTTTTCATTTTTATGAATTTTTTTAAAATAGTCTCGGCAGTGTTTAATCTATCAGCAGATGTGATTTTTTTTTGTTGATACATCTTTTTATCCAAAACAAAATATTGAATTTTTCAGGACTATCACAAGAAAGCAAATTTTTTGAAATTTCACCCTTCCTTTGCTATCTGAACTTTTCATTATGATTTACATGTTTATGGCGCTTTTTAATCGTGATATATGGCTGTTCTGTTCTTTCTCCAATCCTTTTATAATTTGTATAGATTCTCAGACATTTTTGCCCTAATCCAATACATCCCGTATTTTTTTAGCAAGCTCTTTTATCACAATCGGCTTCATTAAAAAGCCCTTAATCCCCAGAGACTTAATCTTCTCAGCCGTCATGCTCTCACTGTAACCTGTACAAAGCAAAACGGGAATACCCGGACGTATTTTAATCAATTCAACCGCCAGTTTATCCCCTGACATCTTCGGCATGGACATATCCGTAATCACCAGATCAAATTTGTCCGGATTGGCCCTGAATGCTTCAAGGGCTTCAATACTGCCAAGCCGGGTAGTCACATGATACCCGAGACGCTCCAGAATCTGTTTTTCGATGGCAATGATGGCTTGTTCATCATCCACCAGTAGAACGCTTTCACATCCACCTGATATGGGCAAATTTACCGGGGGCTCTATTTTTTCATAAACATTTTTGGCCACCGGCAGATAAATATGAAATTCAGTACTTTTGCCCGGTTTACTGTAAACCTGGATTTCTCCTTTCATGTGCTTCACTATCCCGTGAACCACGGACAGGCCCATTCCGGTTCCTTTGCCCGGCTCCTTGGTGGTAAAAAATGGGTCAAAGATGCGATCCGTTACATCCTTGGTCATTCCCATGCCGGTATCGGCAATGGTCAGACAGGCATATAAACCAGGGCTCATATCAGGGGTTATCAAATCGTATTCACCCATTTCGATTTCTTTAAGGCTTACCTTGAGTTCTCCGCCATTCTTCTCCATGGCATGATAAGCATTGGTGGCAAGATTCATCACGATCTGATGGATCTGGGTGGGGTCTGCACTTACAGGGCGACAATCGGGTTGGAGATTCTGCGTGATGGAAATGCTGGTCGGGATGGTGGACCGGATCAGTTTCATGGCTTCTTTGATGATGGGCTGCATTTTCATCAGTTTCAGTTCATTTTTTTCCTGACGCGCAAATGCAAGAATCTGTTGAACCAGGTCCTTGGCCCTTAATGCACTGGAATAGATTTGATTCAGGCTTTCCCGGGTAGAGCCGGCATCCGGGAAATCTTCCATAAGCATCTCGGTATGACCGACAATGGGATAAAGAATATTGTTAAAATCATGGGCAATACCACCTGCAAGGGTCCCAATGGATTCCATTTTCTGGGCCTGGTTCAACTGAGCCTGGAGTTTATCCCGCTCTGCCCGGGACTGCTTACGTTCGGTGATGTCGATGACAATGCCGTGATATTTCATGACCTTACCATCTGCATCCCGTAAGGGCTGACCCCTGGACATAAGCCAACGGAGAGAACCGTCTGTTGTATTGACCCGCCACTCTATATTTAATTCTCTTTCACTGCCGGCAGCATCGCGGACAGCTATTTGAATTGCCTTTCGATCTTCAGGAAAAACCGATTTCATCCAGCTCTCATAAGATGCCTCAGTAATTTTCGGATCGAGATCATAGAGTTGATAAAGCTCATCTGACCAGATGTTCTCGTTGGTATGGATATCCCATTCCCAGATCCCTGCAATCGCAGCTTTCAGGGCCAACCGTAACCTGGCCTCGCTCTGCCGCAGTGTCTCCTCCGATCGCTTGCGGTCGGTGATGTCCTTTCCCGAACTCAGTAAACCGATAACATTATCATCTGCATCTCTGAGTACTGTATTGTGCCAGAAGACACACCTCAACAAACCCTCCTTGGTTTTTACCATGTTCTCGTAGTGCACAGCATTTTCGAGTTCTGCATTTATCAGTTTTTTAAAAACTTCAGAAACTTCACTTACAGAATCTTCCGGCAAACATGTTGTAAACCAGTTTTTTCCGATCAGTTCACCCGGATCATATCCCAACAATTTATGACCGCTGTCGTTGAGTAGCGTTATGTTCGCATGTCGATCTATAGAAATGATTATCTCGGCAGCCATATTCAGATATTG
>CAMBQS010000190.1 GCA_945870015.1 Desulfocicer vacuolatum DSM 3385 | reverse complement strand
TCAATACGGCCGAGCTGTTTTACACCTGAAATCCAAAATGCTGCGTGAAAACTTCAGCTTTAAAACATTTTAGCTGGATAGTATGGAATTGTATTAAACAAGATGAATGATATGTTCGAAAAGAGGAATTGTTCCCAGCAGGATCGACTGATAGACCGCAGCAACAGGCATCTGAACTATCTTCGGGTATCCATAACCGATCGATGTAATCTGAACTGCACCTACTGTCTTCCCTTTTCCCACCAGCCCAGACAGTCTCATCATGATATATTGCGGTATGAAGAGATTTTACACCTGATCCGGATCTTCAGGGATCTTGGAATTTCGAAAATCCGGATAACCGGAGGGGAGCCGCTGGTCCGGAAGGGAATCTTTCCATTTCTTTCCCGGCTCAATAAAATCAGCGGGATCGATGATCTTTCCATGACAACCAACGGAATGCTTTTACAGGATCATCTGGACAAAATCAAGTCTGCCGGGATCAGGAGGCTCAACATCAGCCTGGATTCACTGAACCCCAAAAACTATCACAGAATCACCGGTCATGACGTGTTTCAAAAAGTGTGGGCAGGGATTCTTGCGGCTGAAAAAATGGGTTTTCATCCCATCAAAATCAATGTGGTTGCACTCCGGGGAATGAATGATCATGAATTAACCGATATGGCAAGGCTTTCCCTTTCCCATCCATTTCATATCCGGTTTATTGAATATATGCCGATTGGTGATTCCGCCCTGCAACTGGAAAAGCCTTTGTTCACCCCGGAAATACAGGAACGGATCTCATCATTGGGAGCGCTTTATCCGGTTGAGCGGGGGAAAATGGATGGCCCGGCCAGACGGTTCCGGTTCAAAAATGCAAAAGGGGAAATCGGTTTTATCAGTCCGATCAGCCATCACTTCTGTCAGACATGCAACCGGCTCCGGTTGACAGCCAGCGGTTTTTTACGCACCTGCCTGCTGTCCGATCATCAGACCGATCTGAAAACACCGCTTCGGTCCGGTTTTTCAGACCAGCAGATGGCTGATGTGATTCTGGATGCCATCCGCCGGAAACCAACCTCTCACGACCTGAACAGCAAACAATCTGCTCAGGTTGCAAGCTCCATGTCCGCCATCGGCGGTTGAGCATCCAAATCCGAGCCAATTTCAAAAGTCTGTTGTTGTAGTTCCGGCGAAAGCCGGACACGAAGTAAAGCGTAACACTATCCAGTATTTTCAGTTCTTTTCTGGACATCGGCTTTCGCCGGCGTGACGCTTTTTAATCGTTTTGAAATTGGCTCATCCTTAAAATGCTGCAAAAAGACTGATCATCGCTCTATAAGGCCGGATATCTTCAATTGTCACCTCGGAAGGATCCTGGTCATCATACTTCTCGAAATCGATTTCCGAAGCGTCAAAACCAACCTCGATTCCCAGCGATACCTTCCGGTCTCTCATCAATTCAATACCAACCGCCCCGAAAACACCGGGAGATGAACCGTCAACATAATCACCGGCTGCCAGATGGTACATCACACCTGCCCGGATATAAGGGGCGGCACTTGAATCCGGAAACAGCGTAAAACCAAGATTCGCATTGATTGGAAAGGTAAAAAAATAGGGATCATCATCTGCCCCACTGGTCAGAAGATAGCTCATGGGGCCGAATCCCGTGCCGATCCGGAAGCCGGAATCAAACTCATAATAGGGCTGAAAAGCGACTCCCACTGGAACGTGCCAACTGTCTTCTGCTGAATATCCTGCAGCTTCAAGATTATTTTCATACAGATCCACCACATCCCCATAACCGGTCACGACGGTAAGCCCGACCGGAAAACGCCATCCTTTGGCTTCCGCAGATCCGCTCATACAGAAAACAAAACACAGGATTCCAATTGCAATGTAGAAATGTAATTGAAAAAATGCCGACAACCGTTTCATCTGATCCTCCATGCATGTTTGATGATATCGTAAAAAAAAATCCCATTCCGTCACTCCCATGAAAACGGGCAAAATTAAAAATATTGGCTTGGCAGTATCTAAAAAAAAATCCGGTGTCAACAGATGGATGAGGTTTTCAATCGTTAAAGGTTATGATTGATATTTTGATCAAAAAATGCAACTGTTGCTGCATTCCAGTCATGATGTCAGAATCCGCCAAACCCATTCAGGAGCCGACAAATGTTATATGAAGAAGAGGCATTGCACTACCACAAATTCCCGCGTCCCGGAAAAATCGAGGTCGTCCCGTTAAAACCCTGTTTTTCCCAATATGATCTGAGTCTGGCATACACACCGGGCGTTGCCGCCCCGTGCCTGAAAATCAAAGAAAATCCGGACAAATCTTTTGAATATACATCCCGTGGAAACCTGGTGGGTGTGATCACAAACGGCACCGCAGTCCTGGGCCTGGGAAACATCGGCCCGCTTGCCGGAAAGCCGGTAATGGAAGGAAAGGCTGTCCTGTTTAAACGGTTTGCGGATATCGATGTCTTTGATATTGAAATCAATACCAGTGATCCGGATGAATTCATCCGGACCGTAAAAAGTCTCGAACCCACGTTTGGCGGTATCAATCTTGAGGATATCAAAGCGCCGGAATGTTTCTATATTGAAGAGCAGTTGATTGCCCAGATGTCCATACCGGTTTTCCATGATGACCAGCATGGCACCGCCATTATATCTTCCGCTGGTCTGCTGAACGCCTGTATCCTGACAGACAAGAAACCGGAAAACCTTCGCCTGGTTATCAATGGCGCCGGAGCCGCCGCCATTGCCTGTGCCAGATTGTATATCCAGCTCGGTATTCAGAAAGAAAACATCATGTTTGTGGATTCAAAAGGGGTTATCTACAAAGGCCGCGAACAGGGTATGAATCCGTTCAAGGAGCAATTTGCCGTTGATACAACCTGTCGAACCCTGCAGGATGCCGTCAAAGGAGCAGATGCCCTGATCGGGTTATCCGTCAAAGGGGCATTCTACCCTGAATTGTTGCAGACCATGAATGCAAAACCGATTATTTTTGCACTGGCCAATCCTGAAGCGGAAATCGATTATCATGAAGCCAAAAAAGCCAGGCCCGATGCCATCGTCGCCACCGGACGTTCAGACCATCCGAATCAGGTCAACAATGTACTGGGCTTTCCTTTTATTTTCAGGGGAGCGCTGGATGTGCGGGCCACCAAAATCAATGACCAGATGAAACTTGCAGCCGTACATGCCCTGGCGGAACTTGCACGCGAAGATGTTCCGGATTCCGTGATCCGGGCATATGGCGGATGTTCCATCCAGTTTGGTCCGGATTACATTATTCCCACCCCGCTTGACTCCCGGATTCTGTTGAAAGTCGCACCTGCAGTGGCCAAGGCTGCCCAGGAAAGCGGGGTTGCCCGGAATAAAATCGACCATCACAATGAATACATCCAGATACTGGAAGCCAAAATGGGACCGGAACGGGAAATCATCCGGAAATTTATCATCCGTGCCCAGAGAAAACCCAAAAAGATCGTACTGCCCGAAGGCAATCAATCGGTCATTCTTCGCGCTGCCGCCCAGGTTGTTCAACAGGGGATCGCGAATCCGATTGTCATCGGTGACAGCGATGAAATCAAAACCCTGGCCCGGAATCTTCATATTTCTTTGGACAATATCGACATCCTCGATCATCAGAAATCAGATCTTTTCAATGCGTTTTCCGAAAAACTATTTCAAAAACGGGCACGCAAGGGATGGTCATTGGCGGAAACCAGAAGACTGCTGCGAAGCCGGTATCTGTTTGGGGCCATGATGGTCAATGAAGGTCTGGCCGATGGTGCGGTTCATGGGGTGGACTGCAATTATCCATATGCCATTCGTCCCATATTGCAGGTGACCCCTTTACTACCCGGCATCAAAAAGGCCGCCGGCGTATATCTGATGATTTTCAGAGACCGCGCCATGTTTTTTGCCGATACAACCGTCAATATCAATCCAAGTTCCGAAGACCTGGCCGAAATCGCACTGCTGACCGCAGATATTGCCGGTTTCTTTGACATTACACCCAGAATCGCCATGCTGTCTTTTTCCAATTTCGGCAGCACGGATCATCCGGATTCTAGACGGGTGGCCAAGGCCGTAGAAATTGTCCGTCAAAAAAGCCCCCATCTGATCATAGATGGTGAAATGCAGGCAGATACGGCGGTTGCTGATAATATTCTATCCAGTGAATTTCCGTTTAACCGGTTGAAGACACCAGCCAATATCCTGATCTTTCCCGAACTCTCATCCGGAAACATCGCCTACAAACTTCTCAATCGCCTGGGAGGAGCAAAAGCCGTCGGGCCGCTTCTGATGGGAATCAGCAAACCCTTCAATGTCCTACCCCGTGGATCGGACATGGAAAACATTGTCAATGTCATTGCCATCACCGTTGCTCAGGCCCAGGAATCTGAAAAAGGCGAATGCAGGATTGAGGGGGAGGAGTTGTGATGAAGGTTGGGTGCCATTTGAATTCCGGGCCTGGAAGAAATTGTTTTTATGATTTATCTGTAATACGATCAATCCAGTAATCCGGTTTTCTATGACTATGAGCAATTGCAATGATGTAAATATAATCTAATTCTATGGAGTAGAGTATTTTATACGGAAATTTATGAAGAAGATAATGCCTTATATCTTTTTTTCTTTTTGACCAGGCTTCTGGGAATTCAATGATTCTTTGGACTCCTTTTCTGATTTCGTCTTTCAGCTTTTTGCCTAATCCTGGAAGCTCAATTTCATAGTATTCTACAGCATCAATCAATTCCTGGTTAGCAAGCTTGTCAAAAATGACTATCAATGCTGGATTATTCCTCGAAGACTTTATTGTATGGTATCCCTTTTGTTCTTCCCTCTCGATGGGCTTGTAAACGTTTTGCAGCTTCTTTCGTCCAGATTTCATCAATAACTTTGTTCGGTTCGTCAAGGCTCCGGATGAGTCCTTCAATTAATAAAAAACGATCCTGTGGTTTTAACTGTAGAGCCATTTCTAACAATGATTTGCTATTTTCCATAATAATGAATCCATTCTTTCAGGTTGGTTTGATGCTGATGTAGAAAGTTTAGCAGATTATGTTTTTTTATCAATACAAAAGAATATTTACACAAACAAGATTCTTGATACACAATCCTCTTTTACATATATTTATTCAGGCAGACCTCTAAGAATATCAGCCTTACGATCCTCAAAAAACAATTCAATGGCCTGCTGTAAACTATTTTTGGCTTCCTCTATTGTCTCGCCCTGGCCTTTGGCACCAGGTACTTCCGGACAGATTGCCCAGAATCCACCCTCTGGTACGGTTTCTATTATTGCTGTAAATTCTGCTTTCATAATATTCTCCTGTGTTTCTTATTTAACTCGGAAGCCCGTTTTTTGGCGATCCGGTGGAGTGTCTTATCCGGCCTATGGATTTTTATGCCGCGCATTCCTGTCCGGCCCGATATTATGCAATCTCTCTGTTATGCTGAGGAGAATGAATGATTCCCAGTAATCCATCGATTGAAATATCTTCATCCAACAAGGGCCAATGGATTCCATATCCAGCAGGTGAAATTTCGAATGAATACCGATCTTCATCGGACGCACTTTCAAGAATGGATGATACTTCATTCAATGGAAAACTTTTTTCCTGACCATCAATGATTATCAAGAGATTACCATCTTCAAACCTGATATTTTCAATCTTATGATACATCTTCATTTTTGAAGCCTCCGTTGAAATTCGTCCCATTGTTCTTCAATATACTCAAAATGATCATAAATGATTTTCCGGATTTGCCTTTTATCCTTCGGAGACATATTATACGCAAAATTTTCTTCAATATCAAAATGATTCCGGTTTATCCAATATTTGAGTTCCGGGGACGCCTTACCTATCTTTCCTTTCTGCACCCATAATCAATCCCTTGCGTCTTCTTGACTCATGACCGGGAATGCTGTTATCAGGCTGTCCTCCGATACGATTGTATGGGTTAGACTTTCTTTGCCTTTGTCACGCGTTTTTTCGACAATAGAGGAATCAGACAGCGCAAAGCCTTGTTTACAGATTCCGAATCCAGGGAATAGGCACGAACTTCTGGTTCGAGAACTACAGTTCCCTCTTTTGGCGCGATATTTTTTACAACAGTAGTCCCGTCCGCTTTGTGGACTGCGACGGTATACCCGGTTTTCATTGCTTTGTGGTGCTTGCCGCGCACTCCTCACCGGAAATTATATTCATTACGTAGATCTTTGTCTTTTGGTTGTTCAATTTTAACCTTTGTTTTCTTCATAAAGTTTTCGCTCCGTTGAGGTTGCCTTTCGGCAACTGACAATACGTATGTTTGAACCACGTTCCGTATAAACCACTACAAGCACGCGGCCGACAGCAAAAACGCCGATGTCAATGTACCGCTGTTCATCTGCCGAATGGTCAGGGTCGTGACAGGAATAGAAACATCTCCTGTTAATAAATATCGTCTGAAATCTCTTGATGCTATGAGACATATCTTTCATTAAGATCGATAAATGTCAAGCAAATTTGAGAAGTTAATATGATGCGGAATCATGCGGCAACAGTCACTTTTCATTACCTGAGCTGACTCTGTATCTGATTGCAGGTATCCCCTTTAAAACCGGACATCAAAAAGGTCGCTGGTTCATATCTGATCCTTTTTTAGAGACTGCACCATGTATTTTGCCGATACAGCCGTCAATATTAACCCGGCAAATAAATACTTCATTCCGGCCGAAGCGGAGCGAAGATCCGGAATCCAGCTTTTCAAACAAAGACCTGCATGCTTCGTGAACACTATTGTTGACAGGCAAACGGCTTTCCTATATGTTCATCTCTAAAAAAAGC
>CAMBQS010000189.1 GCA_945870015.1 Desulfocicer vacuolatum DSM 3385 | reverse complement strand
TGACAAGGGGAAATTGACTTCTCTGACTGGGGATCAGAATTCCTTTGATGTGGCGCTTATCTGGAAGGATGTCAAAACCGGCTTTTCCGTCATGACGAGTAAAAAAAAGGATGCATCTTTTCAGGCCGCTGCTCAGGGAAAGTTGCGGGTGGAAGGAATGAGTGTGTATGCACAATGGTTTGAGGATGGAATCAAGAAGGTACTGTAAAACGGGCCAGATCAAGCAGAGAGACTCAAAACAATACAACGGAGGAAATCATGCCAAAAATAACCGGTGGACACCTTGTTGCAAAATACATGAAAGAGATTGAGAATGTCCGTATCGTATTTACCATTTCAGGCGGGCATATTGAAAACATTCTGGATGGTTTTACAGAATACAGCATCCGCACCATTGACAACCGTCATGAACAGGCTTCGGCCATGATGGCCCATGCCTGGTCGATTTATACTGGAGAGCCGGGGGTTTGTCTGGTGACGGCAGGGCCTGGATTTACCAATTCTCTGACCGGAATCGCCAACGCCTATCTGGACAATGCGCCGCTGGTTGTATTGTGCGGAAGACATCCCCTGCGGGATGATCTGACCGGAGCACTTCAGGAGATGAATCAGATCGACATGGTAAAGCCCATCACCAAATGGAGTGCAACATGCTATGACACGAAACGGATTCCCGAATACCTGTCCATTGCTTTCCGGCAGGCCACACTGGGGCGTCCGGGACCGGTTTTCCTGGAATTGCCGCCGGATATTCTTTCCGTTGCCGTAGAGGAGAAAGAGGTCGTATTACCGAAACGGAAAATCCACAAATCCTGCACGGTTCCGGAAGAATCCGAGTTGAACGAGGCCGCTCGCCTGATCAATTCCGCCAAGCAGCCGATTTTTCTCGGAGGCAGCGGTGTTGGAATGAGCTGCTGTGACCTCTCCCTTTCGACCTTTATCGAGAAAACGGGGATTCCTTTTGCCTTGATGAACAATGGCCGGGGAGCGCTTCCGGATAATCATCCTCTCTCTATTTCCGACGGAGGGTTTACCGGTGTCCTGACCGGTCTTCCCCAGGCGGATCTGGTTGTTGCCGTGGGCATACGGTTTAACTGGGTTCTGCAATCCGGGCGGCTGTTTCCGGATGCAAAACTGGTCCGGATCGATATTGATCCCAGTGAAATTGACCGGAACCGGTCTTCGGATGTGGGTCTTGTCGGGGATGTGAATGAAGTTTTGAACCGGCTGCTCCCCCTGGTTGAAAAGCGGGAACATGCGGAATGGGAAAAAAATCTCCGGAATGCGTATGCAGCCTTTATGACAACTGAGCTGGAGCAGAGATCCAAACCTTCCGACCCCATTCATCCCAACCGGCTGGTGGCGAAGATTCAGGAGGTGTTTGGAACCGATGCCTTCTATGTCGCGGACGGAGGAGACACCAGCTACTATGGTCTGGCTGGATTTCTTTCTTCCAACAAGGCCGGGGTTCAGATTCCTGCCGGAGCACTTCTGGGATGTCTGGGAACCGGTATTCCTTTTGCCCTGACTGCCAAACTGGCCCATCCGGATAAGCCGGTCATTGTGTTGAATGGCGACGGTTCTTTTGGATTCAACAGCATGGAATTTGATACAGCAGTACGTCATAATATTCCGATCATCTGTGTGGTGAACAACGACTGCGCCTGGGGTATGATCAAACATTCCCAGAGAATGAGCATCGGGGCGGATCGATGCACCTGCTCGGAACTGGGCATGCGGAATTATGAAAAAATGGTGGAAGGTCTGGGAGGATATGGAGAACTGGTTACCCGTGATGAAGAGATCGTACCGGCGCTGAAACGGGCAATTGCCTCCGGAAAACCGGCCTGTGTGAATGTGGTAACGGATACTACGGTTACCAGTCCGGCTACGGTGATTTTTTATCAGAATCTTTCCGATTTTTAGTAGGAGGCGGATCATGAAAGTACTGGTCACCGGCACCGGTGGATTTATCGGATATCATCTGGCAAAGGAACTGGTGAATAGAGGCTATCAGGTCAGGGGACTGTTCCTTCCCAATGAAGACGCCGGCCCTTGTGAAAAAATGGGCATAGAGATTTTCCGGGGTGACCTGACCATTCCGGAAAGTCTTAACGGAATCACACAAGAGATCGATACGGTTTATCATCTGGCCACCCGCACCCTGGATTGGGGAACCCGGAAACAGTTTGAAGCCGTTATGGTGGATGGAACCAGAAATCTTCTGCTGCATTCTAAAGGAAAGAGTAAAAGATTCATCTATGCCTCCTCCATTGCAGCATTCGGGGTTGGCCGGGATCTGGCCGGTGCAAATGAAGAGAGTCCGCAGATTGAATGCGGAATTCCCTATTGTGATACAAAAATCATTGCCGAAAAAACCGTAAAAACATTCTGCCGGAGCCATGGTATTGCCTATACCATTGTGCGGCCATCCAATGTGATCGGTCCCGGCAGCGTTTGGGTCCGGGAGATCCTGGATGCATTTTTCCGCGGACCTTTCCCCAAAATCAATGGCGGGAAAGAACCCGGCGCTTTTGTGTATGTCACCAACCTGGTAGACGGCATGATACGATGTGCGGAATCGGAAAAAGCAGTGGATCGGATCTATCTTTTCCGTGATGATTATCCCATAACCTGGGGTGAATATCTGGATACGATCAGCGGTTTTGTCGGGAAGAAAACCATCGGTAACCTCTCCTTTACATCCGCCTGGTTCCTGGGGTCGGTCTGTGAGAAACTGTTGACTCCTTTTGGAATCCGGCCACCGATCACCCGTCTGGCAGCAGCCATCATGGGAAAAAACAATAATGTGGATGCAAGCCGGGCAAAGGAGGAGTTGGGGTGGTCTACCCGGATTCCTCAGGACCAGGCTATGAAAGAGATCCATGAGTGGGTTCTGGAAAGCTATCGGTTTCCGGGAAAAAGAAGATAACCGGTTTCCAGAACCGGTGAGCCTATCATACCTGCACGACAAAAACCGGCAAAAGAAATATGGATGATTCCCCAGCCCTGTTTTTTTCCGTTTTATCTGTATTGTTGACATACGGGTCAACTGAAAACAGATAGAGAGACATTTTCAGGGCAAAACAGGATGTTGTGTTTTGCCATATCAACGCTTGAATTATATTGACATATTGAATTAAATTATCTATACCAGATCGAAATCGAATCGGGAAAATGTTTTTCTACTTTACGTAGAAGATGTACAGTTGATGAAAAGAAAAGGCGATGCACCAGAATCCATAACAGGAGGTCGAAAAAATGTATAATGAAACAAAACCTGTGTTTGAAAAAACAAGAAATTTTGTTTTTTCCATTCAAAAAAAATTGAACCAGGTATTCCTTGGTCAGCTTCTGGAGATCAGGGCCAATACCCGGCCCGATTTTCCGGTGCTCACCTTTGAAAACAATAAGGATCCAGATTTTATCCAGACCTTTCGGGATCTGCATGAGAACTCCCACCGGTTTGCACAGGCCCTTCTGGATGCCGGGCTCCGAAAAGGAGATACCTATGCAGCCATTATGTACAATTATCCGGAAATGATGCATCTTCTGGCAGCAGGCAGTATCATCGGCGCCATTGTCGTGCCCATTGATCCCCGAACCAAAGGGGACAAGCTGGCCCATATGGTTTCAAATTCAAGAAGCAAAGTGATTTTCACCACTGCGGATCTGCTGGAGAATATTGAGCCTATCAAAAATAAAATTCCAAATGTAACCCATATTTATGTGACGGAAAAACCACGAAAGCCGGCAACAGGGGATGCTTCGAAATACCATTCCATGCAGGAGATTCTTGAGGCTCCTTTCCGGCATGTTGATTACGTATCATCCAAACCCAGCCATCCCATTCAGATTGTCTATACATCCGGTACAACCGGTGATCCCAAAGGGGTATTAAATGAGAGTTTCCGGTTTCCGGTCTATGGATATGTGCTGAGCCGGTACTGGAAGTATGACCCGAGCGACACCCTGTATACCGGGCTTTCCTTGACCCATGGAAATGCCCAGGGTTGTACCTATGCTCCGGCAGTGTATCGAAGCATCAAGGCGGTTTTCAGTACAAAGTTTACCAAAAGCCGCCTGTGGGATATTGCCCGAAAATATGGTGTCACCAGCTTCAGTATGCTGGGAGGCGTTGCAGCCGGTATCTATAATGAGCCTCGAAAGGACAATGATGCGGACAATCCGGTTCGCCATGTTGTGAGTGCCGGAATGCCAAGGGCCATATGGGAAGATTTTGAGAAACGATTTAACGTGAGCATTCTGGAGTGGTACTCCACCCTTGAAGGCGGCGGATTTGCACGCAAACCCATTGGCGAAGGGCCGATCGGCAGTTTTGGGAAACCCATCGGTCTGTTCAGCATGAAGGTGGTGGATGAAAATGACAACCCTTGTCCGCCCAATGTTCAGGGAGAGGTCATCGCAAGAATTAAAGGAATACCGGCTTTTGTAAATTATTATGATAACCCCGAAGCCAGCAAGAAAAAAACCATGGGCGGTTGGAACCGGACAGGGGATATTGTGCATGTTGATGAAAACGGATGGTTTTACTTTGACTATCGCGTTGGCGGGGGTCTTCGAAGAGCAGGGGATTTTATTCAGGCCGACAATGTGGAAAGAGTCATCGGAGAGCATCCGTCTGTCAGCGAAGTTACTGTATTCGGGATTCCTGCGGAAAGTGGGGCACCGGGCGAATCCGATCTGGTTGCCGGTGTTGTGCTGTTTGAAGGCTATGAGCGTGATCCTGCAGCCTTGTTTGAAGTCGCCCAAAAGGGGCTGGAGGCCAACAGCGTTCCCAGCTATCTTCTTTTCCTGGATGAGATACCCAAGACCATCAGTGAAAAGCCCCAGGAGCGGTTTTTAAAGGAAAAATTCGAGAACAACAAGGAAGATGTTTTTAAAGCAGAAGACTACAGATGATAAAACCATGGATATCACTTTCATCTGTGAGTTGATACCAATCAGTTCGTATCCATCCATTTTGGATACGAACTGATTTTTTTACCCGCCTTTCATCTGCCCGCCCCGCGCACTGCCGGAAGTTGACGAACCTTTTTCTTTCCATTATACAATGCACGGAGGTTTTGAGAAAGTCCAATCAGGCACCAGCTTGTGGACAGCGATTGAAAAACCTATTTTGAAGGGGATGTTTGTGTATTACGGCTGGTACATCGTGGGGGTCGCTTTTTTTGCCAACTTCATGTCCGTGGGAACGGGGTTTTATGCCCTCAATGCTTTTATGGAGCCTCTTTGTCAATTGCGGGGATGGACCCGGACCGATATCAACCTGGCATTGGTGATCGGCACGCTTTTTGGTTTTTCATGCCAATTCATTTATGGTACCATTGTCATGTATACCGGTGTCCGGGCTCTCATGGTCTTCGGCTCTCTGGTGGGGGGAATGGCCTTCATTTTCATGGCACGCGTGGAAGCACTTTGGCAGTTCTATTTTTTTTATATTCTTCTGTTTATCGGCAACGGCGCATATGGCGGTATTGTGTCTGCTACGGCCGTTAACAACTGGTTTGTTCTGAAACGGGGAAAAGCCATGGGCTTTGCTGCTGCCGGAATTTCCTTTTCAGGCGCCATTCTGCCGATGATCGCCATGATTGCCATTATCCGATCCGGAGTAGATGGCGCAGCGTTGGTTATCGGACTATCTGTCATGCTGATGGCGCCGCTGGCATGGTTTGTGATGCGTGAATGGCCGGAAGAGATGGGAATGCTTCCCGATGGCGGCATCGCCGAACCGGAATTTCCCTGCCGGACAAAAGTAACCGGGGCAGAGATCTGTAATCCCATAAAAAAAGCCGGAAACGCCTGTGATAGCTGGCCATTTGGAATGCTCATGCGAACCGGGGCATTCTGGAAACTGGGATTGTCCTATGCCATGCTTATGGTCGGCACGGTAGGTGTCATGTCCCAATTGAAGCCGCGTTTCACCGATATCGGGTTCAGCAGCCTGCATGCCATGATTCTCATGTCCGTGACAGCTCTGATCGGATCTGCGGGGAAATATTTCTGGGGCGCTTTCTGTGACCGGTTCGAACCCAAAAAAGTGGTCGTGCTGATGTCTCTTGCAAATGCAGCAGGACTTTCCCTGGCCCTGTATCAGGATTCCATGATTTTTTTGATCCTCTTCATCGTGGTGTTTGGTTTCACCATGGGCGGAATCATGTCTACCTATTCAATCATGGTAGCCATTTTTTTTGGCCGGGACTGCTTCCCCTCTGTTCTGCGGTATATATCGATTTTTTTGATTATGCAGTTGGCCGGATACCTCATTGCCGGACAAAGTCATGACCAGACGGGTTCTTATGACCTGGCCTATATGATTTATATCGGGCTGGATCTTCTGGCTGCCGTATTGCTGGGAACCATGAAACCGCCCGGGGCTGCCGTCATTTCAAGTCATTCATCCGATTAGCAAACAGATCAGTCCGCTGCTTTGGTTATGAATGGCGGAACCGGAATATCCACTGCATAGGCAATTGCGCGCAACAACTCCGCTTCGTTCACCGACACCCTGCCGTCAAAAAGAACACATTGACAGCAGGCATCAAACATTGTTTTCCGGACACCGGGTGATGCCTGTGAAAATCGTTCCAGCGCCTCATGTAGCTCATGAAAAGAAACCTTCACCGGCATTTCCATGTTTTTATCCCGGATCGGGAGTGCAGAAATTGCCAACCGGAATGCTTCGCCGGCGGTTGCTTTTTCTTTTTGTCCGGCCTGGGAAAGGATGGCCAGAAGCGCGATGGCGTTTTCTGCAAGCTGTGAAATATTCCGGTATAAAATTTTGGGCGTGGTATTGATCAAGGCTGCTTCCAGCCGGTGGTTGATGATT
>CAMBQS010000188.1 GCA_945870015.1 Desulfocicer vacuolatum DSM 3385 | reverse complement strand
AAGAGGCCAGCTCCAAGGTTTCGTACCCTATATTGTGGTCAAATGGTTGCTAAAATGGAAACTTGGCAAGGAAACAGCCAATAAAGTCATAAATATGTACTAAACAACCACCGACTGAAAGTCCAGCACAAACCGGCAATAGGCCGGTTAATCTTCAATATCGAAACCATCGTTGGGGTCTTGTTCAAAATGATGAGCAAGGTATTCTTTAATCATTTCTTTTGTCAGCTCTCCATCTGTCACGCAAAAGTAACCCCTTGCCCAAAAATGTCTGCCCCCGGTAGCGCTTTTTCACGTATGGGAATTCTTCAAATATCTTTATCGATGTTCGACCCTTGATCAGGCGCATTATATCGGATGGTGAAATATTGGGAGGTGCAGATACCAAAATATGAACATGGTCTTTACTCACAACACCTCGCAAAATTTGTATTTCCAGACGTTCACAAATCTGGCGAACAAGTTCGCGAACACGGAGGGCCAAATCACCCTTCAAAACATGGTAACGATATTTCGTGACCCAAACAAAGTGATATTCAATTTTATATTTTATATGGCTTCCTTGTCGATATTTCATGGAGCCAACTATAATACATCTGCTTGCTGAAAGCTACCCGTCTGAAGACGGGGGTTTAAACCTTAAAAAACGGACGAATTAAACAAATAACCAAACAACACTTCAGCCAGGAAAGGTAGGGCTTTTTGACTCTACCTTTTTCGATTTGAGATTTCCGGTCATATCAACATGGAAAATAATCCTCGCAAGAATCTGAGATTCATCGTTGAAATCGATTTTTAAGCAAAATGTGCTCGGACTGGAAAATATCCTGACATAACTCCACATCAAGCGATCAAGTCGGAGAAAAAAGTCTATTTTTCAACCAAAAAATTTTATGAGATTTTTTTCACCGATTTCACAGAAATGTTACTACTTTCGATCTGAATTTTTCAAAATCGAAAAAAATGAAATTGGATGATTTACCTATACCAAAATGAACAATTTGCCATTTGAGATTTCATTTTCAGATCAAATAAATTGGTACCATGCATGAATCTGTGATTTCCCCTGTGCTGGTTAAACTTGAAAATTGACCTTTAATGGTGAAAATAATTTTGGTTGTAAATTTTAAGGGATTTCATTTCCCGAACTGCAATTTCTGAAAAAACCGTTTTTTTTGAGATCCTTCCAGAATCCCAGAAATTATTGCTTTTTAAACTGGTGATTCTTTCAAGAAATATTATAGTCCCGAAGTAGGTATTGACTATGCAACCAAAAACAAAACCTGTTGGAGGTCAGTAAAGTAATTGTTTGCGAACTCTATTTTTATCGAAATCAAAGCTACCAATACTGAAGTGCTAAAGCATTTAACCCATCTGCCGGAAATCCATATCATCCAGAGTCTGGACAAATGATTGCTATTGCCATCCGGATTTCTCCAGTTTTAATCCATCTTGATATCCGGAAAACCAGGGCGGAAAAATTTCCGCTTCTTGGAGTGTGCCTAATATTCGGTCGACTTTTTGGCTTTATCGGTTATCCTGCTGATGGCATCTTCCGCAGTTTCAACTGCCTTTTCCGCTTTTTCAATGGCTTCCTGTTTGGTTACGCCGTCAACTGTTTCGGTATTCATATCTTTCACTACCAGAATTCCAACAATCAGCATGGCGATCAGGACGACAATAATGAGGGCTCCGCGCATTTTTTCTCCTGTAAGATTCAGCAATCCAATTTTGACACCGGCGTTCGCCGGACTTACCGCATCATCCAGCCGCAGTCATCGCAGATATCTGTGCGAATATCTGATCATTATCAAACCCCTTCAGCCGGATAGCACCGGACCGGCAGGATGCAACGCACAAACCGCAGCCCTTGCAGAGAACCGGATTGATCGTCGCCCTTCCCGGGAACATTCTTGCGGTTTTGTCGATGAAAGAGGGGGCTGAATACGGACAAACCGAGACACAGACCCCGCAACTGCTGCATATTGACGGAATGACTTCCGCGATGTTGCCGCTGGTTTGAATTGTTTTCCGGGCAAGCAGGGTTACCGCACGGGTTGCCGCCGCTGTTGCCTGGGCAATGGACTCATCAATCGGCTTGGGAGCATGAGCCAGACCGCAGATAAACACTCCGTCTGTTGCGCAATCCACAGGTCTCAGTTTGGCGTGGGCCTCCATGAAAAAACCATCATTGTTCAAGGTGACCTTGTATTGCTGCGCCAGGGGATTTTCTTTAGGCGGTGTAATGGCTGTTGCCAGTACCAGCAAATCCGGGGTAATTTCAAATTTGCGGCGGAGTACCGTGTCTTTGAAACAGACTTTCAGATCCATTTCATCCAGAAAAACATCCACTCCCTGATCCGCTTGATACCGGATAAAGATAATTCCTTTTTCTCTGGCTTCCCGGTAGAGATCTTCACGCAATCCATATGCGCGCATATCCCGGTACAGGATATGGACATTCATTTCAGGGTTTTGTTTTTTAAGCTGCAATGCATTTTTGATGGAGTGGGTACAGCAGACCTTGGAACAGTATGGCCGCTCAGGAATTCTGGACCCGACGCATTGAATAAAAAGGGCGGTTTTTTTCTGCGATATGGCTGGATCATTTTCAATCAGTTTCTGATCCAGCTCAAGACCGGTCAGCACCCGTTCATCCCGGCCATAAAGATACTGATCCGGCTTTAACTCCATGGCGCCGGAAGCAATAATCGCAACGCCATACTCAAGTTCCGTCGTCTTATCCGGCATCTGGATGGTGGTCTTATAATTGCCGACAAAACCATCTGTCCTCAGGATATCAGAGTTTGTAAAGACTTCGATATTGCCGTCTGCCTGAACGTCCTCGATCATCCGGCTGACATTCTCTGGAACACTCTCTCCCTGCCAGGTCTCGTGAATCTGCAAGGCCTGACCACCCAGACGGTCGGTTTTTTCAATCAGATAGGTGTGGTATCCCTGTTTGGACAGGGTTTTCGCGGCGGTTATTCCGGCAATGCCTCCACCGATGACAAGGGCAGCCTGGTTGATCTGAAGGTTGGCCTCTGATAGAGGTTCCATCAGGGAAGCCTTTGCAATCGCCATCCGGACCAGATCTTTTGCCTTTTCGGTTGCCATTTCCGGATTGTTTTTATTGACCCAGGAGCACTGATTCCGGATGTTGGCCATCTCAAAGACATACTTGTTCAAGCCCGCATTTATGAGAGTCTCCTGGAAAAGCGGTTCATGGGTTTTGGGGGTGCAGGCAGCCACCACCACCCGGTTCAATTGCTGTTCCTTGATAATCTTGGCCATATTGTCCTGAGTATCCTGGGAACAACTGAACATGTTTGTTTCGGCGAAGGCGACATTTTGCAGTGTTTTTGCGTATTCTGCGACTGCTTTGACATCAATTACCCCGGCGATATTGGTGCCGCAACAGCAGACAAAAACACCTATCCGGGGCGGCTCGCCGCGGGTATTCCGTTCTTTAGGAATCTCCTTCTGCTTTGTCAGTGTCCATCGGGCTCCGGCAAGACAGGTTCCTGCACTTCCGGCAGAAGCGCTTGCTTCAATTACCGAGGAGGGAATATCTTTAGGCGCCTCAAAAGCGCCGCAGACAAAAACACCAGGGCGGGATGTGCTGACCGGTTCGAAGCTGCTGGTTTTGACAAAACCATAGGCATCCAGATCGATGTTCATGGATTTGGCCAGGGAAACAGCGGTTTTGTTCGAACCCAGTCCTACGGACAGCACGACGATATCAAACGCCTCTTCAACCCGTTTGCCGGATTCGTCAAAGTACCGGATCAGTTGATCGCCGCTTTCCGTCGGCAGGATATGTGTAATTTTGGATTTGACAAACCGGACACCGTACTCATCCTTGGCCCGGTTATAATATCTTTCAAAGTCTTTTCCATGGGTACGGATATCCATATAAAAAATGGCTGTATCCAGAGGCTCCTTGCTGTGTTCTTTGGCCAGCATGGCTTCTTTGATGGCATAGGTACAGCAGACCGAAGAGCAATATCCTCTTGCACCGATATGCACATCCCTGGATCCGATGCACTGGAGCCAGGCGATTTTTTTAGGTTCTTTTTTATCCGCCGGCCGGATCAGGTGCCCTCCATAAGGTCCGGATGATGAAAGAATCCGTTCAAATTCCAGACTGGTGACAATGTTTTTGGAGTTTCCATAGCCGTAAACATCATGAAGCTTCGGGTCATAGGGTTCGCAGCCATTGGCCAGAATAATGGCTCCTACATGGAGGGTGATCTCTTTGAGTTTGTCATTGAAATTGATGGCTCCGGCAGGACACAGCTTTTCGCATGTCCTGCATTTGCCTTTGGTCAGGTATAGGCAGTGATCCGCATCGATGGCATATTTCAACGGGACAGCCTGGGCATACTTCACATAGATGGCTTTGCGGTTGCTCAGGGAGCCGTCATAATCATTTACCACCTTTTTGGGGCACTTGTCCGAACAAAGCCCGCAGGCAATACATTTCTGGGTATCCACATAACGGGGATACTGCTTTACCGATACCTCGAAGTCGCCCTGTTCACCGGATATGTTTTGGACTTCCGACAGTGTCAGTAACTCTATGTTGATGTGCCGGCCGAACTCGACCAGTTTGGGTGAGATGACTCACATGGCACAATCATTGGTGGGGAAGGTTTTATCCAGTTGAGACATTACCCCGCCGATGGAAGACGATCTTTCTACAAGATAGACATAATAACCGGAATCAGCCGCATCCAGAGCCGCCTGCATACCGGCAATACCGCCGCCAACCACCATCACTGCGCCAATTTCTTTCTGAGACATTTTTTTCTCCTACTCCAGAAATGATTCTATTTTGCTGATATCAAGAACATGCCTGCTTATCCCCAATGCATTGCCCTCGATACCCATGGCAAGGCCGAGGAGTTGGGGAAATACGATGCTTGAGAGACTGTGGTTCAGATTACGCACAGACACCATCATCTGCTGAACCGTGTCAAATTGCATCTGGCAATACGGACAGGCGACACACAGATAGTCTGCGCCGGCCTGTTTACCGTCGATAATTTTTTTTTCAGTTAAATCCATGGAAAGAGTGTCATTGACACCCAGAAGCGGAGCGCCGCAGCATTCCAGCTTCAGCGGCCAGTCGATGCTTTGCGCACCGGTGGCGGAAACCAGTTCATCGAACAAAACAGGTGCAACCGGATCATCAAACCCGGTGACGTCGCTGGGCCGTAAGGCATGGCATCCGTAATGGGTTGCGATTTTGATCCCTTTGAATGGCCGGGTTGTTTTCTCTTTCAACACATTGACACCGATGTCATGATAAAGAATTGAGAGAAAATGTTTTACTTCGGACGTTCCAGTGTACTGCAAGCCTTCTTTGGCCAGCAACCTGTTTACCTCATCCCGGATGGAAGGGTTCTGATTCATCAGGTGGGCTGCTTTTTTCAGGCTGCCGAAACAGCACTTGCAGAGCACCATCATATCCAGGCCCTGCTTTTCCGCCAGGGCTATATTCCTTGCGGCCATCAGGACAGAAGTACTGCTGTCGGTGTTCCGGATCGGATTGCCGCAGCACTTGAATTCCTGGTTATCCACAACCTCAACGCCGAGTTTGTCCAGCACGGCCCTGGCGGAGAGTTCATACTGCTGAACCCTGACCGGAATGTTACAGCCGAGAAATAATGCAAATTTCATTATCGCATCCCTATGTTAACAGCTCGTCCGACAGATATGTTCCTGCTCTGAAGAACGGCTTGCCTCTTTTGCGGCAAGGTTTTTAAGCTCATAAAATATATCGGTTACTTTTACGCCCTGAGGACAGTGCTCCTGACATTGGTAGCAGGTCAGGCAATACCACAGCATTCTGGAACCCATGGCAAGATCTTTGACGCCGAATCCCAGGGATCGTATAATCTGATGCGGCAGCAGATCGAGATGTTCCTGCGGATTTTCGTAATTGCCGACTACAGGACACACCGTCGAACAGTTTTCACATGTAAAACAGTAGGAATAGGTTCCGGCGCGTGCAGTAAGACCGGCTGAACTTTTGAATTCCCGGTTTGCAGGCGTCATTGGAATAACCTCTTCGGTGTTGCGCACCAGTTCAAAAGGAGCGGTCAGGTCTTCTTCCGTTCTATGCAACGGATCAGCATACTGTGCCGGGTCCAGTTCCTGCTGCCGGAGACCCCTGTAATATGAAAAAGGCGTCAGCATCATAGGAACGGAATGTCCCCGTTGAATCATCTCTTCCCGGACATTGAACCACAGTTCCCTGAGATTGATTCCAGCCGGACAGTTGACCGTGCAGCGGTCGCAATTGGTGCAGAGGTATATTCCCTGCTGGATTGCCGTAAGACCGGAGGCATCGATATCTTTCCGGGTAATATAGTCTTTCAAAAATACCATTCTTTCCGACGGCAGGATATTTTCATTCCCGATGCTGTCAAAGGCTGTTGCAACCGAGCAGTGCAGGCTGCATGTTCCGCAATGCGTACAGGAATCCAGTTCCATAACCTGCCGGGTCATGATATTGGCTGGATCGGAATTCTGATCCATAACCGCATTGGCCAGCAGACTCGCCGGTGTGGTGAACAGATGGAAGAGTTTGCTGAAGGGGAGATAGGCCAGCCCCAGAAAGCAGGTCAGGATATGAAGATACCAGATTTTCTGATAGTGGTTGTATGACGTGAGCTTGGTAAGCTCCAGCGTGATGCCGGAAAGCATGAGGAGCATCAGAATGATAGCAAGATAACGATCCGTACTACTGGTTTTCAGGCGCGGCACCTTCAGGACAAAACGGCGGTAAAAAGCGATTGCGATACCGGAGATCACCATGCATCCGGAAAAAAGAAGGAATGGATTGAGCTTGAGATAATACCGGTCGAAAAGC
>CAMBQS010000187.1 GCA_945870015.1 Desulfocicer vacuolatum DSM 3385 | reverse complement strand
CTATTCCATTATTGCCCAACAAGATAACGGTAATTACCTCTCCAACAGGTGCAGTGGTTCATGATATCATAAAGATCGCGACCAGACGATTTCCAAATATTTGTATCACGATTATCCCTGTATCTGTGCAGGGTTCCGGCGCTGAAAATGAAATTGTCAATGCAATCAATCTATTAAATTCCAGAAATGACGCTGATCTTGCAATTATCGCAAGGGGTGGCGGATCTCTGGAGGATTTACAGGCTTTTAATTCAGAGTCTGTTGCAAGGGCTGTTTTTTCCTCCGATATTCCTATTGTTTCCGCAATCGGACATGAGACGGATTATACAATAATTGACTTTATTTCAGATCTCCGGGCTCCGACACCCTCTGCTGCTGCCGAGATCGTTGTTCCGGATAAAACCAAGCTGCTGAATCTCCTTAATTCAAAACAAAAATTTCTTGAGGTTTTTTTTCGTGGATATATTGATAAAAAACGATCTGTTGTCACACAAGCAACGGACCGGCTGATTGATCCAAAACATAAAATTCAGGATTTTCGAATCCGGACGGATGATTTGTTGAATCGAATGATCCGATCTTTTTCCTATAACAACCAACGCCTTTACGATAAGCTTGAATTTGTAAAAAAAAGGTTGTATTCAAATCCTCTGGCAGGAAGGCTCCATTCGGGTCATATATCGATTGATGGAATGAAAGCTCATATAAGAAAAAACTTATTGAATTCTTTACAAAAAAAACGATCAAGTCTTCAGGAGGTTGCCGGAAAGCTGAATGCCTTGAGTCCGGTATCCATCTTGAATCGTGGATACAGTATTACCCGGACAAAGATGGAAAAAAAAATTGTAAGCGATGCCGGCCTAGTTTCTATTGGACAACATCTTGAAGTCATTCTTGCCAAGGGAATGCTCAATTGTATTGTGGAAGGAGAAAAACTCCATGTCAAAGAAGACGTTTGAGGAATCATTAAAGCAACTTGAGCAGATTGTCGAAGATCTTGAATCCGGTGATCTCTCTCTGGAGAAAGCCCTTGCCAAATTTGAAGAGGGTGTAAAACTGAGTAAATCATGCACTTCAAAACTGGATGAAATTGAACGAAAAATAACCATCTTGCTAAAGGATCAAACCGGTGAAATCGATGAAGAACCGTTTGTTTCCGATACAACGGATGAATCATAATTCCCCTGCCCTCTCCATAAGGACAGCATGTTTAATCTGAAAAAGTATTTAGGCGAAAAACAGGCGATCATTAACAGGATGCTGGATGAAATCATTACCAATGATTCATCCGGCCTGTCATCCCGTATTGTTTCCGCCATGAATTACTCCACAACGGCAGGCGGCAAAAGACTCAGACCGATATTGTGCATTTCCGCTTGTGAGGTGGTCGGTGGAAAAATGGAAAAATGTCTGAAAACAGCATGTGCCATTGAAATGATACACACCTATTCTCTTATCCATGATGATTTGCCGGCAATGGATAATGATGATTTGCGGAGAGGAAAACCAACCTGTCATATTGCATTTGATGAGGCAACCGCTATATTAACCGGTGATGCCCTGCTGACACTGGGCTTTCAAGTGCTTTCCCGGAATAATAGCGATCTGTCTAAAGAAGATGTTGTAAAAAGACTGGATATCATCCACCGGATTGCTGTTGCAGCAGGATACAAAGGAATGATTGCCGGTCAGATGCTGGATATTTTATCGGAAGGGAAAAAACTGGAACTGGAAGAACTCAAACAGCTTCATCTGGCAAAAACAGGTGCGCTGATAGAGACGTCTATCTATTCAGGAGCTGTTTTGGGAGGAGGGAATGAGTTACAGATTGCAAAATTGCTGGAATATGGGCACAACATTGGTCTGGCCTTTCAGGTCACAGATGATATCCTCAATATCGAAGGGGATTCGGATTTTATGGGCAAAGCAGTTGGTACGGATCACGATCGTGATAAGTCAACCTACCCCGCCCTTATTGGTTTATCCGCTTCAAAGCAATTTGCAGCGACACTAATAGAAAGTGCAGTAAAGACTTTGGAAATGTTTGATAAGGAAGCGGAACCTTTGCGCGCGATTGCACGTTATGTGATTGAACGAAAAAAATAAGGGGGAAAGGGAATTAAGTGGGCATACTGGAAAAAATTGAATCCCCAAAAGATATAAAGCACCTTGATATTAATGAACTTGGAAGGCTTGCAAAAGAGATTCGGAAAACCATTGTTGATGTTGTTTCAATTAATGGAGGACATCTTGCGTCCAGCCTCGGAGTGGTTGAACTGACCATTGCTCTTCATTATGTATTTGATATGCCGGATGATAAGTTGATCTGGGATGTCGGGCATCAGTCCTATGCACACAAGCTCCTTACCGGACGAAGACGCCAGTTTCATACGCTTCGGAAATATGAAGGCCTGTCCGGTTTTACAAGGATCAGTGAAAGCCCATTTGATGCCTTTTCCACAGGACACAGCAGCACTTCCATTTCAGCCGGACTTGGTATTGCCTGTGCCAAACAATTAAAAAATGAAAAAAATAAGGTCATCGCAGTGATTGGAGATGGCTCCATGACTGCCGGGATTGCTTTTGAAGGATTGAACCAGGCCGGAGATACACATAAAGACAAGGATCTCATTGTTGTGCTGAATGATAATGATATGTCCATTACACACAATGTCGGCGCATTGTCCTCATTTCTCAGCCGGAAATTTTCTGCAAAATACTTACAGGAATTGAGAAAAGAATTTGGAGAGTTTTTACGAAATCTTCCTAAGATTGGTGATGACATCTATCAGTTTGCAAAACGTTCTGAAGAGTCATTCAAGGCTTTTGTCACGCCGGGAATGCTGTTTGAAGCCTTTAATTTTGAATATTTCGGCCCGATCAATGGCCATAATCTTGAGCACATGATAAAAATCATGGAGAATATTCGGAGCATCAACGAGCCGGTTCTTCTGCATGTGATGACCAAAAAAGGGAAAGGATATCCTCCGGCTGAAAAGAATCCGGTTTATTTTCATGGTATTGGCAGCTTTGAGATTGAAACCGGGGTATGCAGGGGAAGCCAGAGTCCGATTCCTGCCTATACGGATATATTTGGAAAAACCATGGTTAAAATGGCGGAAATGAATCAAAAAGTGGTTGCAGTAACCGCTGCCATGCCGGAGGGAACCGGTCTGGTCGAGTTTGCACAGAAGTTTCCGGACCGGTTTTATGATGTGGGAATTGCCGAACAGCATGGAGTTACTTTTGCCGCCGGCATGGCCACCGAAGGATTTAAACCGGTTGTTGCCATTTATTCCAGTTTTTTACAACGTGGATATGATCAGATCCTGCACGATGTCTGCCTGGAATCATTGCCGGTTGTTTTTGCCATAGACCGGGGTGGTATTGTCGGTGAAGACGGGGCAACCCATCATGGCCTGTTTGACTTTTCCTACCTCAGAAGCATTCCAAATATGGTTGTGATGGCGCCAAAGGATGAAAATGAGCTCAGCCGGATGATTGTCACGGCAATCGCCTATCCCGGACCGATTGCATTTCGGTATCCGCGTGGCAAAGGTCTTGGCGTCTGTCTTGACGAAGATCCCGCTCCACTTGAAATCGGAAAAGCTGAAATTTTATCCCAGGGCAATGATCTATTGCTCCTGGCCATCGGAAGATGTGTTTCAGACGCCCAGGAAGCAGAACAGATTTTAAAACAAAGGGGGCTTCATGTTTCCGTTGTCAATTGCCGGTTTGTCAAACCCCTTGATTCTGAATTGATTTGCCGGATGGCGGAACAGATACCCCGGATTATTACCGTCGAAGAGCATATGCTTCAGGGCGGATTCGGCAGCGCCGTGCTGGAGTGTTTGTCCGATTCCGGAATTACCGGATTTTATATGAAAAGAATCGGGATCGAAGATACCTTTGTCACACACGGTCCCCAGGATCTGCTACGATCAAAGTATCACATTGATGCTGCTTCCATTGTTCAGGCTGCGGAAGAACTGTTAAAAAAATGCCCTCTGTAAACCGAAAAAGATTGGATCTGGTTCTTTTTGAAAAACAGCTTGTTTCCAGCCGCCAGCGAGGGAAATCATTGATCATGGCTGGAAAGGTGATGGTTGACAACAAAAAGGTGGATAAACCGGGAACAATCGTCCATCCGGATTCGAATATTGAGATAATCGAGGAATTGCCTTTTGTCAGTCGGGGCGGATTCAAGCTGCTGGAGGGGTTATCCGGTTTTCACATCCACCCGGAAGGAATGGTCTGTCTGGATGTCGGCGCTTCCACAGGAGGATTTACCGACTGCCTTCTTCAAAAGGGTGCCAAAACTGTTTTTTCTGTAGATGTGGGCTATGGACAGCTTGCATGGAAACTCCGGACAGATCCCCGAGTTATCGTGATGGAACGAACCAATATCCGGGACCTGTCTTCAGATGCCCTTCCCGTACCGATCGATCTGGTGACGATCGATGTCTCCTTTATTTCACTCCGTATTGTTATCCCGGCTGTATTAAAATTCATGAAAAATAAAGGGGACATTATTGCGCTGATAAAACCACAATTTGAAATCGGTAAGGGAAAAGTCGGTAAAGGCGGTGTGGTCCGGAATCCGGAAGATCATTGTCTGGTCATACAGGAGTTGATAACTTTTTTTGATGGAATCGGGCTTACAGCCGGGACAGTAATCCCCTCCCCTATCCTTGGCCCCAAAGGAAATAAGGAATTTCTGATTCATTTGCAGAAAAAAGACTCTGAAGGTTGAAACGGCCATGATTTTTCATTCTTTATCTGATTCGGTTTGTTGCATTTTTCCCTGTTGAATCGTCTATTTTTGTAAGGGGTAAAAGTCACATTAGCGCTTGATTTTTTCAGTCAAACAATATAGCTGTATTAGATTTGACAGCATATTGTTTTTTCCTGTGACATGACTGACATTTTTATTCGAGAGGAGTTTAAATGAAAGATATTGCAGAAAAATTAAGAAACGTCGTACTGGTCGCGCACGGTGGAGCAGGTAAAACTTCACTTGCAGAAGTAATGCTCTTTAACGCCGGTCTCACAACCCGGATCGGAAGAGTTGAAGACGGCAATACGGTTATGGATTTTGAACCCGAAGAATTGAAGAGAACGACCAGCATCAGCAGTGGTTTTGCTCAGTTTCCATGGAAAAAACACACCATAAGCCTTATCGACACCCCGGGAGACTCCAATTTTTTTTCTGACACAAAAAGCAGCATGCAGGCGGCGGATTGCGCAGTATTTTTAATTGACGGCGTTGATGGTATCAAAGTTCAAACCGAACAGGCTTGGCTTTATGCAGAACAATATAATCTTCCCTGCATGATTTTTATCAATAAACTGGATCGAGAACGGTCGGATTTTTTCCGGGCTTTTCAGGATGCAGAAAAAACATTCAGTCTCAAACCGATTATTACGCAGATCCCCATTGGGTTGGAAGCGGATTTCAAGGGCGTCGTTGATCTGATTTCCATGAAAGCATATACATATGACGGAAACGGAAAAGCATCGTCATGCAGTATCCCTTCAGACCTTCAGGATCAGGTTGAAGCAGAACGGGAAGCCTTTATTGAAAATATTGCGGAAGCTGATGATGCACTGGTTGAGAAATATCTGGAAGGCGAAACCCTGACAGATGAAGAGATAAAGGGAGCGTTGAAAAAAGGAATCCGGGAAAGACTTTTTGTACCGGTTCTCTGCGGTTCATCCATGAAAAATATCGGCGTAGACCTTCTCTGTGATTTTATGATCGGCTGTTTGCCTTCTCCACTGGATCGTAAGGAGTGGCCTGCCCTGGATGCTTCCGGCAAAAATGAGGTTATGGTAAAGCCGGATGATCCGTTTTCTGCCTTTGTTTTTAAGACAGTTGCCGATCCCTATGCCGGGAGGTTGTCCATTTTCAGGGTTGTATCCGGAACCCTTGGGTCTGATGGAAATTTTTTTAATACTACCAAAGATGCAAAGGAACGTTTTAATCAATTACTGTATATCAACGGAAAGGAGCAGAAACCCGCTTCAGGGGCTGTTCCGGGATCGATCGTTGCCGTTGCAAAATTAAAAGAAACCACAACAGGCGATACCCTGTGTGATGATCGCAAAAAAATACAATATAAATGTGCAGAACCGCTTCCCATTTTAATCACTTTTGCCCTGGAGTCCAAGGCAAAGGGGGACGAAGACAAGATTTATATTTCGCTGACCAAAATCAAGGAAGAGGACCCCTCCTTGAAACTGCAACGGAATTCTGAAACAAGTGAAATTCTGTTATCCGGACTGGGACAGGTTCATATTGAAGCAACCATTGAAAAATTGAAACGAAAGTTTAATGTGGAAGTAAACCTGAAAACCCCGAAAGTTCCTTACCGTGAAACCATCAAGAAAAAAGTCAGGGTTCAGGGAAGACATAAAAAACAATCGGGCGGGCACGGTCAATTCGGCGATTGCTGGATCCAGATGGAACCGCTTCCACGAGGAAAGGGATTTGAATTTGTTGATGCGATAGTAGGTGGTTCAGTGCCGAGAAATTATATACCCGCAGTTGAAAAAGGTATCCTTGAGACATGCTCCAAAGGGGTTCTGGCTGGTTTTCCTTGTGTTGATTTCAGGGTAACACTGGATGATGGATCTTTTCATGCAGTTGATTCTTCAGAAATGGCGTTTAAAATCGCAGGCGCTCTGGCCTTTAAAAAGGCTGCTGTTGAAGCCAAGCCAGTGTTGCTGGAACCGATCATGAAAGTGGATATCACCACGCCCGATGATTTTATGGGGGATATCATGGGTGATCTGAACAGTCGACGTGGCCGTGTTCTCGGGATGGATACCGCAGGCAAATACCAGGTAATCAAGGCGGAAGTTCCCATGGTCGAGTTTCTGACATATGCTCCTGATTTGCGGTCCATG
>CAMBQS010000186.1 GCA_945870015.1 Desulfocicer vacuolatum DSM 3385 | reverse complement strand
TCTCACGCCGGAAGCACAAACGATATTAAAAAGAAACATTCAGATGCTGAAAGACAACCCCAAAGCTGAAGTCCGTGTTGCAGGGTATACCTCTGCTTCCGGCCCTGACACCCTGAACCGAAGAAGGGTGTCTTGTTGTCGGTAGGAGTGGAATGGTAAAATTTTATGCGAATCCTTTGTAAACGATTGGCAGTTCATTTTTTCTTTTTCATCAGCGCCATCATGATTTCGTTTTGCGCCTCATCAATCTGTTGCCGTGTCACGGATTCAATATATTGCAGATCATCCATAACCATTTCCTGCACTCTTCTGGACAGATTTTTCATAATCTTGGCGGTGATGGCTTCATCCGCCCCTTTTACAGCCATGGCAATTTCCCGGATATCCATTTTTTTCTGAATATTATCCCTAAGTTCTTCATCACGGAATGACAGAATGTCTTCAAAGAAAAAAATGCCGTTTTTCTCTTTATGCTCCATAATTTTTTTATGAAGCTTATTGTAAAACGCCTTTTTCTTGTCCTTGATGACCTCCAATACAGAAATCCGCTGGGAACTCTTTAACCGGCAAATAAATTCCACAAGCCTGTCTTTGATATCAACTGTGTCATACCGGGTTGAAAGTACGGTTGCGATCTCCTTTTCAACCTTGACAAGAACCTGCTGCAACAATCTTTCTTCAGCTCCTTCCAGGTCGATCAGGCATTGCACGATCCGGTCTCTCTTTTTTTGCGGAAGCATGGTCATCAGGTTAAAGGAATCCGATGATTCAAGATTCATGAAGATTACCGCGCTGCTGGTATCAGACAGAAACTCCAATAATGGAAACAATTCCTCAACCGGTATATCCCGAATGGCCAGGTAGGTTGTTACATTCAGCTTTTTCATAGGGTATCGCTCTATCCATTAAAACAATTGAAGTCTTTTCCGGTATACATCCACGACCGTCTGTGGATTATCCGTAATCACAATATTTTCCTCTATCCAGGCAGGAGCCCGCCCCTCTTTTACCATTGTTTTGATCTGATGCTCGGTCCCTTTCCAGAAATCAAGTCCTCCTTCTGTATCAAAAAGAATGATCGGAACCGGCTCCATGATGGACAGCTTCATATTGCAAAGGGTTATCCCAAGCTCCTCCATTGAACCGAGTCCGCCGATATTGAATATTGGAAAAGAAGTGACTTCAAACCATTTCTGCCGGCTGTGGCGGCATGTGGCCTGGAAAACCTGACAGAAATCCACATTCGTTGTCATGGACTGGTCTGTGATATCCAGAAAGTTCGCCCCTGACAAAATCCCCCGGCTGCGGGCCTGCCGGTTGGCTTCCTCCATTACACCGCTTCCGCCACCCGTCACAATCCCGATATTTTTCCCCCAGAAGCCGATCAAGGCATCCATCAGTTCTCCTAAACGCCGCACCCCTGCATGCGAAAGTTCTATGGTGGACCCATAAAATGCAAACAGCATGGATTTATGGAAATCCGCCAATCTTCCGGGAATCACAAAATATCCCATTCTATCTCTCATGGTATGAACCATGATATGATGGTTCAATCCGCATACCCAGTATATATCGATTCCAAAATTATCATATTCCTGCAATCGATTATGATCCTGCTGGGAAAGAAACGGGCCATGCTCACAGGAAGGTTCATAGAAATAAATGGAATGAATTTTACCCTCACAAGCCAGATTGACAATATCCCGGTGTTCCAACATGTTGGGAAAGTATTTCAGAACAAGCGTAACCGGCTTGTCGATCTTTACAGTATCCAGTCTGGAGGTGGCATAAATATGTTCACAGGAACTGTTGGATGAAAAATCACGGCGTGCGGATGTGCATTCTGCTTTTGAAACCCTGCATGGCTTGTCCGGACCATTTAAAAAAATCCGGGCCTTCTGAAAGTCCGTATTCCCTGCCGGAACAATTGCCATGGGCTTTGTCAGATAATGACACTGAGACGATTTCTCTTTGTGAAGGCTGGACTCAAAAAGCTTCATGTCTTTGTATGAAAAATGAAGCGTCTCTCCCGGAATGCTTTTTCTGCGTTCCTTGGCCCGCTTTTTGGATTTTCCATAAACGCGGGCGGAAATCAAAGGATTGACAATCGGCTGCTTGCTTTGATTCACAATTTCAAGATAGATCCGAATTCCTCTTGTTTTGATCGGGTCCAGAACCGTTGCCGGCAGATTCCGCCCAAGTGAATATCCGCTCTGTAAAACCACATAGTGTTCATTCAGGTACATGGAGCATGTTGTAATCACCCCTTTTTCAGGCGGGATAATCACAGTTTTGACAGGCTTCTGTATCTGATACCGGTTCAGGATTTCACGGCCATCATCACGCAGGAGAATCCGCGCCAGTGCCTCCTTATTGATTCCTTTTTTCAACTCACAAACAACCCGGTGCGGTGCAATCACGATGCTGCCGTCACTTGAGATCGAAGTGGATGCCGGAAGTTTGAGCTCTGCCCGATCAATGGCTGCCAGAACCTCCTCGGCTGTCAGCAATGCCGCAGGATCACAAAACACCATCCGTCCGACCGGAAGCCCGATATCAAAAAATTCACCCAGAATATCCAGCCCGGGATAACCCGGGATAACCGGTGAAGCAACCTGCAACAGTGTAAGCACGCCATCCTTTACATTTTGAATGGATGGCTGTTCGCAGGTGATCTGAAATCCCAGCCGGGCAATCCTGGATCGCTCGCTGAACACAATGTGTTCCGGTTGTTTCTGAAGTTGTTCAATGAAGTTCTCAGAAAGACCAAACTCGGTTTCAAAGACAATCTTATGTTTCCTGACTTCCGTGATTCTTTTAATAACACCGTCATCCGACTGAAGGACTCCCCGGTAGGATCGGTTACCGCTTCTCTTTTTGGTCATATAGCTCCTCTTTTTAAAATGTACCAGTTCCGGATGTCATTTGTATTTCCGATGTAGAAACCTTTTTTTGAATCAGCCGCAAATTGGCTTCCACAAGCTGAACGGTTTTATTCATATAAAATTCCCGTAAAAATTTAACTTGAACCTGCGGGCTTGCCTGATTGAGCAGATTGGCATTGATCGACATGACAACACAATCTTTTTCAGCCCGGAGTTTCGCTTTCCGGGGCATGTTGTGAAGGACGGCTGCCTCTCCAAAACAATCCCCTGGTTTCAAAATTTTTACATCCTGATGAATATGTATGCTTGCTCTTCCCAGAGCAAGTATGTAGATGTTGCGATCGTTTTCACTTTCCTCAATAATCCATGATTTTTCCGGATGAAAACTCCAGGATGAGATATTCAGTACCTCTTCAATATCGGAGTCCTGGAAGTGCCTGAATAAAAAAAGACGCTTTACATAGGATATTTTCTTTTCCTGCTGCTTGTGGATCACTTTTGAATCCGTCCGTTTGATAATGGGCAGAAGTGCATCCGCAAACTCTTTTGCTGTCTGAAAGCGTTCCTCCTTATTTTTACTCATGGCTTTGCTGACCACAGCCTGAAAACCAGGAGCCATATCAGGATCGATTGATCGCATCGGTTCCGGCTCTTTATGAAGGATCTGATAAAAAACCTGATAGGGGTCTTCTCCCTGAAAAGGTCTTCTTCCGGTCAGCAACTGGTAGGCAACAACACCCAATGAAAAAATATCCGACCTCCGATCCAGAGAATTCTTCGGATCGGTCTGCTCCGGTGACATATAATATAGAGATCCAGATGCACTTGAATCCTTCTCAAGGTTATCCTTCAACAGCCGGGAGATACCAAAATCCATTAATTTTACTTCACCGTTTCGAGTAAGCATAATGTTCGCTGGCTTGATATCCAGGTGAACATATCCTTTATTGTGAATATATTCAAGCGCATAACAAATATTATACAGAATCTCCGCGATTTGAATCGACGGCAGCATTTCCGGGGTTTTGCAATGCTTTTCAAGCCCATTCCCGTCAATATATTCAAGGGCCATAAAAAAAAGGCCTTTTTCAAACCCGGCATCATAGGTTATGGCAATGTTTGGATGGATAAACTGTGCCGCGAGTCTCGCCTCCTTTAAATATTGCCCATGACTCTTTTCATCCCATTCCAATAATCCGATGTCTGATGGATTCCCCACCTTCAACGCCACATCCCGTCCCAGAAACGGGTCTGTTGCCTTATAAACCGTTCCCATTCCGCCTTTTCCGAGAACAGATACGATTTTATACCGGCTTAATTTTTGAATCTCTTCCATTGATGGCATTGGATCCACCTGTTTTTACATTTTACTGTACATGAGCTGCAATAATCCTCATGCCCTCCGTACTTTTTAAATTATCATAGATGAAAATAACAGAGATGAAAATAAATGATTCAAGATGAAATTCTGAATAATAATTTCCCTGGCCGTATCCGGAAACCTCTTTTTTTAAGATAATTCTTCCGCATCCAGAGAATTCCTTATAAATATGCACAAAAACAGCAAAAGTGTCAAGAGTCTGAAATTTCCAATTCGCATTTTATCTTGACTTATAGGTCGATTTGAATTACGATAGACTGTAAAAATATTGTGGGGTGTGAAGTCTGTTCAGCACAAAATTCGCGTTTTATTCAGGCATTCCAAAAACGACAGCCAATACTTACAAGATGTTTGAATCGAAATCAAAACAAGCTGAAGACTTTCGATAGAAAAGATATTTTTAAAAATCGGGATAACAGGATTTCTAAACCATCTGCAACGGAAGATCCCACCGATTCAATACAATCCCCATTATCAGAATACGAAAAAACACGAATATACGCAATCATGTTTCAAACCGATTTAAAAAACAGTCTGATTCAAAAAACGGTAGATAACAACAAATCCCGTATTCTTTCTTTCGTAAAAAACCATCGGCTTTTTGTTTGTACAATAGCCTTCCCCTTTTATGGGGATGCAACATGAATGTTTCCAATCGCGGCAACATTTATCATTAGAAACAGTTAATTTTGAAGGAGGAGGTCAGCATTATGGCAGAAGGGATCGTAAAATGGTTTAATGACAAAAAAGGTTTTGGATTTATTGAACAGAATACCGGAGGAGATGTATTCGTGCATCACTCCTCCATCAATATGACCGGTTTCCGGACACTGGCCGAGGGAGAAAAGGTTCTTTTTGATATTGAATTCGGCAATAAAGGGCCAGCAGCAAAAAACGTAGTTCGTTCAGAATCGTAATCACTCCTTGACAGGGGCACCTTGCGATCAAAAGGCCCCCTGTCAGGTTCCTTATTATGATTCAAATGCAGGCCTATCTTGATCGGACAGGGGGTGCATATCAATCAATGGATTCATAAACACCCTGAATTGTATCCAGACCCTGGGATCGGCTGTCCCATGTTATACAGAAGGTCGTTTAAGACCTTCCGGAATTTCAGATTCTGTTTTATCTTTTTCTTCCTATTGGTTTTATTCTCCCTTGTACTTTCCTGCGGAACAGACAGCTCCAACCCGGAGAGTACGATTCCCCAGCAGCCCGGAACAGAAAGATCCATCGGTCCGGAAGGCGGTATTGTGGAAATCACCGATCCGGATCTATCTTCATTTGGAGCCGGGATCTACATCCCCTCCAATGCCCTCACGGAAAACACACTTCTCTCAATTCAGGAATCAAATAATTCAACTTCCTCCCCTTCTGATACTTATCCCGCAGGACCGGTGATCCGTTTTCTTCCGGACGGTACGATCTTCAAAAAAGCCGTAACCATTTCCCTGCCGTACAATGATATTGATAACAATGGTTATATTGACGGTACATCCATTTCCGAAGACAACATCCGTGCCATGGTTTTCAACAAACAGAGCAACCTGTGGCAGGATATCCGGTTGACCGGGCTGGACACGGAAAACAATATTCTTCAGATACAGACAACTCATTTTACGGATTATGAAGCTGTGCTGTATCTGACCGAAAAATGTGAATCAACCGGGACATTGATTCAAGCCGGTCCTTTTTATTTTTCACTCTATTTTGACTTCCGATCCGAACCTCATATCTACAAAGCTTCCGTATCGGATGTCGGCGCGGATCTGAATGCAGGAAATGCAATGCTGATCGATAACAGCACTGCTGTAATAGAAGAAGAAAATTTTCAGGACATGTTTGATCAGGTCGTTGATACAACCAAATGGACCTGGTACTGGGAAGTAGTGACGGAACTGACCTATCTGGGAAATAAGGCCGGTCTCGCGGATGAAGAAGTCGTAATAACCATCAACAACGCATCTCCCAAAAGTTTACAGTTTGAATGGAATTTTGATTATCATCAGATGGCACCTTTTGAAATGATGGTCATAAAATTTGCCGGTACGACGGATACGGTCTGCACATTGCTGGACAGAACCCCGATTTCGCCGTCAACCCTGACGATTGACCTGGAAACGGAATCAGGCATTCAGCTCTCCTGGGATGAGGTGACCTATCTTTTTGGAACGGTGCGATACAATCTTTATATGAGTGAGGACAATGGTTCCACATACCGTCTGATATCCACAAACAACACAAACGCCGCGACAGCAAATGGTCTTTCCCCTCTGACGAGCTACCGGTTTCAGGTGACGACGTTGTATGATAATGGATTGGAATCCGATTTCAGTGAAGCGGTTACCGGAACAACGGTTGCCGAAAACATTCCGCCAACCGCACCCGCCAACCCTGCATCATCATCTGTAACAAATCATACGGCTAACTTAACCTGGGAATCCTCTGTGGATGAAGATGGTACCATCGCGAATTATATCATCTATATCAGCGACGATGATGATAATTACTCCATTTATTCAACCGTAACAAGCACTTCTGAGAACATCACCGGACTGTCATCCAATACCACTTATTACTTTACAATTTCTGCGGTTGACAACCGGAACGATATTTCGGAACAGAGCGAAACGCTTTCCATCACCACCTTGCAATAGTCCGGGATGAATATAAAATTT
>CAMBQS010000185.1 GCA_945870015.1 Desulfocicer vacuolatum DSM 3385 | reverse complement strand
GGTTGTTCTTGACACAGAGAAAAATTACTTGTCCTCCTATACAGTAGAGCCATCTGAGAATGGTCTGCTTGTAATGGTCGCAGATTCCATCGAACCGGAAAAGGTAGCTGCACAGATGAAAGCTGCCGAATCGAAAAAACAAGAAGTTCAATCAGGACCGATAATTGTTGAGGAAAAACAATCCCAGGAAAAGGCTTCTGCTGAGACACTGGCAGCAAAAATGCCGGAAGCTGCTGTTGCTGAACCGCTCACTTCTGCAACTCCATCTGTGGTTGCGGTGAAACCATCCATTCTCGAGCCAAAACCGATGGCTTCTCAAACCGAATCGCTTTCCGGAAGATCCAAATCCGTATCTGCAAAGGCTGCTCTGGTGAACCGAGTCGATTTCCTCAGTGGAGAAGAAGGGAAATCAAGTATCATTATTGGTACAACTCGACCTGTAAGTTATCATCTTGATAAAACAGATGGCAGGAAGCTGTCATTGGATCTTTTTGATACAAAAATTTTAAGCTATCGGCAACGCCCTCTGATCACAACCCGTTTTGAAAGTGCTGTAAATCGAATTATTCCGATTCAAACACCCGGGATGAAAAATAATTCAAAAATTTTGGTTGAATTGAGGGAAGTTGTTCCGTTCACGGTTGAGCAGAAAGAGAATGAAATTGAAATACTGTTTCAAGCATCAACTGTTACCCCCAAACCACTGGAAGCTGCCGGCCTTACACCATTGGAAAAAGTTATGGAAGAGGCCGCTCAAGAAGCAGATGCAGTGATTGCAAAATCAGAACAGACATCTTCAGATTCGCCGGCAATCGCTTCTGTAGAAACGGCGCCGTCGGCTGATGAAAATCCGGCCGTGAAAGAGGAGCAATCCGGAACTGAACAGATACTCGCATCGACAGAACCTGTGCCGGCTCCAATAGAAGTTGTATCGGAAGACATGTCTGATGCTGGCGTAACGGATGATGAGGTAAAGGTCGATGAACAGACACTGCCGGAGCTTGCAGAAGAGGAAGCAGAACCTGTTGTAGAGAAGAGGTCCAACAAAAAACGATACACCGGTGAAAAAATTGCACTGGATTTTTATCAGACCGATATCAAAAATGTATTGAGAATACTCCGGGATGTAAGCGGCAAAAATTTTGCGATCGACAAGGATGTTACAGGTAGTGTGACACTGACCCTTGTAAAACCGATACCATGGGATCAGGTTCTGGATTTGATATTAAAAATGAATCAGCTCGGTCAGATTTCTGAAGGTGATATTGTCCGGATAGTTACCATCAGTACACTGAGAAAGGAAGAGAAGATTCGTTCTGACGAGTTAAAAGCCGCACAATCCATTCAGGAACAGCAAAAAGAGCTTGAACCTCTGTTTACAGAGTATATACCCATAAACTATGCAGATGCGAACTCGGATATCAAGCCCCGTCTTGATCAGATCAAAACAGCCAAAAGAGGGCAGGTTGGTGTTGATGCAAGAAACAATCAGATTATCATCACCGATACGGCAGAAAAAATTGCACAAGCTAAGGAAATCATCAAAAGTATTGACAAGGTGACTCCTCAGGTTGTGATTGAAGCCCGGATTGTGGAGGTCAGCGAGAATTTCTCACGGGATATCGGCACCCAATGGGGGCTTACGGATGGTCCGGTGATTAATGGTAATGACAGTCAAACTTATACCCTGGCCATGAATCACCCGCCGGCAGCCAATTCAGGTTCGATCGGTTACCAGTTTTCCAGGCTTGCCGGTACAAATTTTTCCCTGAATGCAGAACTTCAGGCAGTAGAAGCAGCCGGTGACGGGAAGATCATTTCCACTCCGAAAATCGTTACGCTGGATAATAAGGAAGCCACCATTTCCCAGGGAATTGAATATCCGTATCTGGAAAGGGATTCTGCCGGGTTATCCACAACAAAATTTAAGAAAATTGATCTTGAACTGAAAGTTAAACCGCATGTTACACCGGATAACCGGATTAACATGGTTATCAATATTGTGAAGAATGATATCGATTCGATCACAGGCGGGGTTCCATCCCTTTCGACCAATGAAGCAAAAACAGAACTTCTTGTAAATGATGCGGATACAATTGTGATCGGCGGAATTCTGAAGACCAATGTTGCTGAAGGGGAAACCCGGTTCCCGCTTCTTTCCAATATACCAATATTGGGCTGGTTTTTTAAAAGCAGGAATAATTCAACCCAGAAAAATGAATTGTTGATTTTTATAACGCCAAAAATAGTTCATTTGGAATCAAACAGTTAACGAAATATAGACTGGAAAGCATAAATGTTCAGCCGATAAGCGTAGCGTCTCATCAGCTGAACATTTTTTTTGGTTTTTTCTATCAATAAATCAAGACACCGCGTGTATTGTTACCAGATTGAAAAAAACTGTATAAACCATCAGCGCAAGGTGAAAAAATTAATGATGGATTTCCTTCTTTGCCTGAGCCGCCAATTCACCTTCAGGATTCAGATCAACTACCCGTTGAAAAGCACTTTTGGATTTCTTTTTTAACCCCATTGCCCGGTAAGATTTTCCCAAATCAAAATAGATTTCAGGTACAGAAGGGTTTATCTGAATGGCTTTTTCAAGGTTCTGAATGGCTTCGGATGTTTTGCCCAAAGCCAGTTGGGTACGTCCGAGCCAGTGGATGGCGATAACAAACCGGGGCTCCAGATCAAGTGCTTCTTTTAGATATTTTTCCGCAAGATGAAAGTCATTTTTATAGTAGTAAGCCTGCCCCATGTTCGCAAGCGGATAGTGAGGTGTGGCATATACGTAATTATCGGTCAGCTCCTTAAAATTTTCAATGGCTTTATCATAATCCCCTTTGTGAAGATAGGCCAGGCCGATATTGTTTCGAACCGATGCGAAATCCGGTTTTAATTCCATGCATCGCTGATAGCGCTTGATCGCCAAATCATATTTTTTTTTATTAAAATAAAAGATTCCCAAATCAAATTGTGTAAATGGATCATCAGGGTCTATTTTTTCCGCCTCCTTCAGTTTGCGAAAGGCAGGGGCTGTTTTATTTTCAGCCATATACGCTTCACCCAGCTTTCTGAGGGCTTCTGCTTTATCTTTAATCATGACATCTTCTTTGGAGGTGGCGCAGGAGGACAGGAAAAATATCAGGAGCATGCATAGCATCTTGCACATATGAGTCGCTTTCATCGAAATACCTCTTAATATAATTCGATTTGGTTTTTGGAGCAGTGTTTCAGAAAAACCAATTTGTAATTTGATCTGCATCATTTTTTTATCAGGCTCAATTTTTTTGCAATCTCTTGGGATACGCGGGATACGAACCGATCAAAGGCGTCACCGGTAAGGGGTTTCCCCGGTGCCGGAACTTCGTCAAGATCATCCGGATGAATAAGGATGGGAGAATTCATCAGTTCTGGTTTGGGTGTAACGCCAAACTCCGGGGGAAACCGGTCTTCGAAATACATGTCCTGAAATCCGGAAAATTTTAATGCATGTGCGGTTGAGTCGATCACAGCAATCTCATCTGCCTTGACGAGTCCTTGTCCTATAGCGGCAATCAATCCAGCCAGGGTTTCACCGCCATGGGTGCAGGCAATATGCCCATTTTGGTTTGCGGTCAGTTCCCAGTCCATAATATCCTGTTCGGTTACTTCTACAAAGAAAACATTCTGAAAACCGCTTTTCAGGTTATAGCTTTTAACAAGGCTGATGACACGGGGCATGGAAACAGGATTTCCGATCATGGCTGCCTGTGCAACGCTCGGTTTGACGGTTATTGGAACAAATTTTCGTTTGGTTTCATTTGGTTCAAGATAATAGCGATAGACCGGATTGGCATGATGGGATTGAACACCAATAATTTTGGGAAGGGTCTGGATAATGCCTGCCTCAAAAAATTTTAAAAAACCATTCAGAACAGCCGTAATATTTCCGGCATTTCCGATGGGAACCACCACAACCGTATTTTGCAGGTTGTAATCAAGATCCTGCGCAATTTCATATGAGTAGGATTCCTGACCCAGAATCCGCCAGGCGTTTTTCGAATTCAGGAGTGCAACATTATACTGTTCGGAGAGCCTCTCAACAATTTTCATACAGTCATCAAACACACCCGGAATTTCAAATACATCTGCCCCACTTCCAAGAGGCTGGGAAAGCTGTTGCGGGGTGACTTTCTTGTGTGGAAGCAGTACAGCGGATTTTACATTGGGTTTCATATAGGAGGCATACAGGGCAGCAGCAGCAGAGGTGTCTCCTGTGGAGGCGCATATGGCCAGGATACTGTCAATTGAGCCTTTTTTCAGAAGATAGTTTATATAGCTGAATGCACTGGCCATTCCCCTGTCTTTGAAGGAGGCACTTGGATTCTGGCCGTCATTTTTATAATAAAACCGGATACCGCAAATCTCCTGCAATATGGGATTGGCTTCAATCATTGGTGTATGGCCTTCACCCAGATAGATAATATCCTCCAGTGGTAAAACAGGGCCGATAAATTCGTGATACAGGTAGATCCCTTTGAGGGCCGGTATTTTGAGCATCTTTCGACAATCGAAGATAAGCTGCCAGGTCTCTCCCGGGATTTCCTTCAGTTTTTGAAAATCAGCATCATGAATCAGAAGAACCTGTCCGCAATCCGGACACACATAGAGGAGTTCATCAATTGGAAATTCGTTTTCACAATTCAGACATCGATATATCAGGCTGCCCCTGACTTTCGGGATCAAATTGGATCTCACTTCGGATGGAAATTGATCAAGGTTCATGGTTTTATTTTTTCAACTCCTCCCATATAGGGTCTGAGGGCTTCAGGGATCAGAACCGATCCGTCAGCTTGCTGATAATTTTCAAGGATGGCGGCCACAGTTCTTCCAACTGCCAAACCTGAACCATTTAATGTATGTACCAGTTCCGTTCCTTTTTTGTTTTTATCACGGTACCGGATATCACTTCTGCGTGCTTGAAAGCTTTCAAAATTGCTGCAAGAGGAAATTTCCCGATACACTCCCTGTGCAGGCATCCACACTTCAATATCATAGGTCTTGGCCGATGAGAAACCAAGATCCCCGGTACAAAGCGTGATTACCTGATAGGGCAGGCCCAGTCTTTTTAAAATGGTTTCCGCATTTTCCAGCAGGGTCTCAAGCTCATCATAGGATGTTTCCGGTTTGGTGAACTTCACCAGTTCAACCTTGTTAAACTGGTGTTGCCGGATAAGCCCTCTGGTGTCTTTTCCATAGGAGCCGGCCTCAGAACGGAAACAGGGTGTCGCTGCAACATATTTGATCGGGAGAAGATCCGCTTCGATCACTTCTGTGGCATGAATATTGGTCACCGGGACTTCTGCCGTAGGGATAAGAAAAAAATCAGTATTCTCAATTTTAAAAAGATCTTCTTCAAATTTGGGGAGTTGCCCTGTACCGGTCATGGTTTTCCGGTTTACGATAAATGGTGGAAGAATTTCAGTATAGCCATGCTCAAGGGTATGGATGTCAAGCATGAAATTGATAAGGGCTCTTTCCAGGCGTGCGCCGGCGCCCATATACAGCGGGAAACGGGCGCCTGCGATTCTGGCAGCCCGTCCAAAGTCAAAAATATTCAGCTTCTCCCCTATTGTCCAGTGCGGATTGGGCTGAAAGCTGAATGTTGGCGGAGAGCTGATTTTTTTCAATACAATGTTATTGGTTTCATTCTTTCCGATTGGAACCGATGAATGGGGGATATTGGGCAGACGGATCAGAATGTGATTGACAATATCTTCGTTTACGATCAGGTCTTTTTCCAATTGTTTTATTTTATTTGAAACCTCTCTCATTTCGACAACAAAACCCCCGGCATCCTCTCCTTTTTTTTTCATCTGAGCAATCTGGTCGGATACCATATTTTTTCGATGTCTCAATTCTTCTGTTTCAAGGAGGATTGACCTTCTCTTTTCGTCACTTTTTTGGAAGGTTTCCAGATCCGTTGAATCTCCCCGATGGATCAGTGATGTTTTAATTTCTTGGATATTTTGCCTTATATACTTGATTTCCAACATAAGAGTACCTATTTTCCAGTTTCATTTTACTGAATGATTGTTTTTTTGAACCGAACCATTTGGAAAAAACAGAGTCTCAACTCGGTATTCATCTTGCTCAATGGTGAACGCAAGAAGATTAAAAAATATCATGCAGGAGTTATTTAGTCAATAATTATTGCAAGTTGCGAGTTGACAACCGAAGCTGATTTCGATAAGTATTATTTTTTATTGCGTAACACAAATAACAGGATTTTCCAAAGGGTTACCTGTTGTTGGAATGGGATAGAAACAATTCGTATATGTTGAACTGGAGAGCTCCATGGATGATATTAAGGAAAAAAAACGTGAAATGCGGAATGAGATCACTGAGAAAATTGGAAAGTACGGAGAGAAAGAATATGATGAGAAGATGGCCGTCCTGAAAGAAAGGCTTTTTTCTTTTGCGAATTTTCAAGAGGCAAAAATTGTATTTCTGCCCTCTGCCCGTGAGAATGAAATGGATGTAAAGGGCGTTATCAAGCAGAGTCTCAGTCTGAATAAAATCGTTGTACTTCCATCGTTTCATACGGTTAAAAAAGATATGATATTGATGAAACTTGATAATCCGGAAACGGAGTTGATTCAGGGGCCTTTTGGAAACATGGAACCAGATCCTCATAAGTGTAAGGTTGTACCCATTGACAGCATCGATATTGCGGTTATTCCCGGTCTTGCTTTTGATGAAAAAGGTGGCAGACTTGGAACTGGAAAAGGTTATTTTGATCAGTTTATCCCCAAATTACCCATCACAGCGAGGAAAGTATCGTTGGCATTTGAGGATCAGTTAATTCAACAGGTTCCGATGGAGTCACATGATAAATATATCGATATCATTATTACAGAAAAACGAATCATCTATAAAATTTGATCCAAAACAATCTGTTTTTGTTCCAGGGGGTA